>DATMHD010000398.1:0-8102 GCA_035555075.1 Sphingomicrobium sp.
TCAGGGATCATGCTCGCTGGTGTCGGATGGTTCATTTTGACCTTCACTTCGCTAGTGCTGGTGTGCATTGGCGGCGGGAAGATCGCCTACCCCCTTAAGGGTCCTTCGCAAAGAACAGTGACTCGCCTCAATCCTTTCCCGCAAGTCGCGGTCCCGGTCTACAATCGCGGGATTGCGTCCTTCCGCCGCGTGTTCCGGTCGAGCGAAGCTGCACTGGTCGTGCTTGCCGTGGGAATCGGGCTTGCCGCCGGGCTGCTGATGATCGCGCAGCGGGCAATCGCCCACTTTCTCCAGTCCCTCCTTTACGGCTTTAGCGGCGCAAGCCTCAGCGCTGCGCCTTCTATTCCGTTTGTCCGCCTGTTCGCGCTTCCGATCTTCGGCCTGCTGCTGGGCTTGGGCTCGCGAGTCCTGTTGAAGCGCCGGAGAACGGCAGTCGACGTCGTGGAGGCTAATGCCCTCCACGGAGGAGCCATTCCACTTCGCGATTCCCTGGTCGTCTGCGCCCCGACGATGATGTCGAATGGCGCCGGGGCATCCGTCGGACTCGAGGCTGCCTATGCCCAGGCGGGAGGAGGGCTCGCTTCCGTCCTTGGCAGGTGGGTGAGGCTGAGGCGGGCCGATATGCGCATTCTGGTCGGCGCCGGTGCCGGGGCGGCGATCGGCGCCGCATTCAGCGCTCCTCTGACTGGCGCCTTCTACGGGTTCGAGATCGTCATCGGCGCCTACACTCCGGCGGCCATTGCGCCCGTTGCAGCAGCCTGCCTTGCGGCAGTGCTCCTTGTCCGCCTGTTCGGGATCGAGGCCTATGTCGTCGCTCTTCCCGGGGCCAAGGCGATCACGACCGTCGACTATCTCCTTTATGCAGCGATGGGCCTGCTTTGCGCTTTCATCGGCATCGCCGTCATGCGGGGCGTCACCTTCTTCGAATCCCACTTTCGCCGCCTGTCCATCCCCGATGCCTGGCGTCCGGCAGTCGGTGGGCTGCTCCTGATGCCGCTCGCACTGATCACCCCCCAGGTGCTCTCAGCAGGACATGGCGCCCTTCACATGGATCTCGGTGCCGAAGTCGGCCTTCGATTCATTCTTCTTGTCCTCATCGTGAAGATCGCCGCCTCGACGATCTCGCTGGGATTCGGATTCCGCGGGGGCCTGTTCTTCGCTTCACTCTTCATCGGATCCCTGGTCGGCCAGCTGTTTGCAGGAGCGATCGGGCGGATCCCCGTCTTCCCCGCCGTGGACCCTTCGGATGCGGCGCTCATCGGCATGGCGGCAATGGCGGTGGCGATCGTCGGCGGACCGATGACCATGTCGATGCTCGTATTGGAGGTGACGCATGATTTCGCGCTGACAAGCGTTGCGATCACGGCGGCACTTTGCGCGAGCACCTTCGTCCGTGAGACGTTCGGCTTCTCCTTCTCGACCTGGCGCCTCCACACGCGCGGCGAGACCATCCGAAGCGCGCGCGACATCGGGTGGGCGAGGGCTCTTACGGTTGGGAAGATGATGCAACGCGGCGTCCAGACGAGCAGTGCATCGACTTCAATCGCCGAATTCCGGCGCCGCTTCCCGCTCGGGTCCACCAGCAAGGTCGTGCTGGTCGATGCCGAGGACCATTATGCGGGGATCGTCGACACTGCGCGGGCCCATGATGCGGCAATTGAACCGGAAGCGCACATCGAAAGCCTTGCAGCGCTCCAGGATGTTGCTCTTTCTCCCGCTCAGGACGTGCGCGCGGCGATCCGGATCTTCGACCTTAGTGAAGCCGATTACCTTGCTGTCGTCGATGAAAGCCGCGCCGTGCTAGGGAGCCTTTCGGAACGGTTCGTGCATCGGCGCTACGCCGATGAAGTGGAAAAGGCGCAGCGCGAGATCTTTGGTGAATAACGAAGACACGCAACCTCCACGTACTGCCCGGACGCTTCTTCTTGGCGGCACTCTTCTAGCCGCTGCCCTTGGCGGCGCGATCGTTGCGCGCTCCTTCTCATCGCCGCAGCACTCTTCCGCCGCGCGCCAGACGCGTCCGATCGTCCAGATCGTCCGCCAGCAACCGGGGCTCCCGGACCTTGCCGACCTTATCGAGCGCCTTTGTCCTTCCGTTGCGAGGATCGTTCCTCACAATGGTGAAGCTGCTCCAAACCCCAAGGACGGTGCGCCCGTTCCGGCGTCCGTCTATTCGGCTGACGGATGGCTCGTCACCTCGGCGACGAACCTTCCGCCCATGCCACTCGATGCGCTGTTCGGCGACGGGCGCCGTGCGGCCCTTAGCGATCTTAGGACGGACCCTGTATCCGGACTTGCGATCATCAAGGCCGACGGGGCAGCTCCGCCGCTCACATATAGCGACCAGGCCTTCCCGCGGGTCGGACAATTCGCCTTTGCACTTTCAACTCCTGCCGGCACCGGCTGCGCTGCCGCGACCTCAATGATCGGCAGCGATTTTCTTGCCGACGGCGGAGGCGTGGCAGGTTACGTCCGACTCCAGCCGCCGCTCGAGGGCTGGGCGGCAGGCATGCCGCTCATTGCGACCGACGGTCGCATCCTCGGGATTGGAACCGATGATCCGCCCGGCGCACTCATTCCGGCTTCGATCGCCAGCGTCGTCATCGACGAACTGATGCGCAACAGCCTGTCACCCTCCACCAGCTTCGGCTTCCGGGCGATTGACTATGCTCCGCCGTTCGCGACCCGCCTTGGAAACGTCCGCTCGGGTGCTGGGGTGGCGCTCGTCCAGCCCAAATCTGCCGCGGCCAAGGCGGGTCTTGAGGCCGGCGACATCGTGACTGCCGTCAATGACGTCCCAGTTTCGAGCGCCTCCGAAGTCAGCCGTGCGCTGGATGCCATTTCCGGGAAAGCAACACTCTCGATCCAGCGCCGGTCGGAACAGCTGACACTCTCGATCAAGCGGGCTCCAGCTTCCTGATGGAGCAGCCTTACGCGCTCAAGGCCCATTGCTGAGGTCAGCTGTTGACGCGTTCTGCCCTTGCGCGAAGATAATCGTAGAGAGCGCCGATCTCGCCGTCGTCGAGATGACGGAGATCAGAGCGGGCCGTCGGCCCCATCATCGGCAGATTCTGCCCTCCCGCGGGGATACCGGTTCGAAGCAGCTTCAGGAACGCGGGGAGCTCATAGGCCCCAGCGACCGTGAGATCCGGCGAGTTGGTGCCGGGCTCGACTTCCTTGCCGCGAAGATCGGCGCCGTGGCAGCCCGAACATCTGGTAATTGCAAGCTGCCGTCCGCGCTCGAGCTGCGCGCCTGCGAACACTGGTTCCTGAACCGCATATCCGGCAACGAGGTCCGGGGCGGTTCTGAACTTGCCGAGAGCAAGGCCCAGCCGACCGAGAGGCCCATAGTGGTTGGGAGGCGTTGTCGACCCGCCTCTAGGAAGGCTCCGGATCATGGCGACGAGCGCTGCAACCTCTTCGTTCGAAAGATGCTGGAACGCCTCTGAAGGCATGACGAACAAGGAGCGGCCATCAGCCCCGATGCCCTGCCGGATGGCTCGCGCAAGCTGCTCATCACTCGCATGCCGGGCGACGAGCGTCAGGTTGGGCGCCCAGATGGTGCCGAGAGCGGGCTGGTCGAAAACCTTGCTTCCGCGCAGGTCCTTGCCATGGCAACTGAAGCAGCCCAGCGTCCAAGCCGCTCGGCTGGCGTCGCGAAGCTGTGCTTCCGTCGGACGGACGAGCTGCTCCGCCTTTGCCTGCGGTCTCGCATTCAGCTCGGCTGACGATATTGTCCAGAGGATTGCACCCGCAACCAGCACCAGAGTGATCACAAAGGCAAGGGAATAGCCCGCCCAGCGCAGAAGCTTTGCCATTGTCGAAGTCCCCCGCTCAGGGACATAGCCGAAATCAGTTCGGTCCGCGACAGTAGTGAGTCCGACCGCTGTTTCAGCGAGCTGCGGCGAGCGGAACCGTTTTCAAGCAGGTTCCAAGATCGAGAAGATCGTCGGCCACAAATGTCGCCGAGCGACCATCGATGATGAGCGCAGCTTTCGAGGAGATATATTTGTCCCCGATGCTCGATCGCTGTCGCTGGAGCTCATAGGTCCTGCCGGCAAACTTCACTCGGGCGGTTGAATGATCTCGCTGGACCGCAAGATCTTCGCTTGTCGGACAGGCGTATCGAACGGCTTTCGGGACTGCGGTTGCAGGGGTTATCGTCAATGAGGCGATCATCGCTGCGGCGAACACCCGACCGGTTCTGGCGATCGCGCCTGGCATGAAATCAATTCCCCTTTCCACATTCATTGCTTCGATCCGGGTTCAACCATGGGTCTCATCCGTCCGGGTGTAGGCTCACGAGAAGAGCAGCCTGTAGCTTTCGACCAAGGTTCCGAACGTCAGCAGGGAACCCGAAAATATCACGGAGAGAATGCGGACCGTAAGATCTTGTTTTTCAATCATAAGCCACAAACCCGCAAACAGCCTGCCAAGATCCATGCTGGCGCCCCAAAAAAGAAACTTTTGGTACGAGCCGCACAAGCGACTGGAAGTTCGAATTTGCGGACGGACGGGTGAACTTTGGGCGCATCACGGGCCACGCACTGATCGCACGATTGCTCGCGGGTCAGCGTTCAAGACCAGGTGCGATCAGTCGCGCGCTCTGACGAGATGATGATGGAGCTTATCATGAGAGCCAGAATCCTTCTGCTTGGCGCCGTCGCAGTCGCGTTGACGCCAGTTCCCGCCCAGGCCCAGACCGCACCCGGCAACGGTCAATTTAACGGCACTGGCTACAATCACATGAACAGCGGCAATGCCATCGGCCAGCCCGGTCAGACCTGCCAGACATTGATCGAGATGGGGATGGGAGCAACGCCGGGCAATGCGGGAAGCGCGCCCGGAAGCGGTTCGCCTTTCGACTTCTCCGATACCAAGGCGGGTTCGCACTATGCTGGCTCCGCGCCCCAGAACTCCCGCAACACCGCAAGCGTGTCCCAGTATGACGTCGCTTGCTCGAACCAGCCCCACCTATAGCCCCGAGCGATGGAGGCGCTCATGAATGGGCGCCTCCACGCTGAGCCTACAGCCAAAGCGACGACCGGATAGGCCATTCCGCCGTCTTGGGATGCTCTATCTGGTGGCCGGGCTCCCCGCCGGGATCGGGAGGGAGCCCCGGACTTCGGATCGAGCGCTGCTTCGAGATCTGTCTCAGCTCGAGCGGGATTTTCTTGCTCATTCTAAAGGACCTCTCGCGCCCGCCTAATAGCGGTAGCGCTCGCGATATTTCTGCGAACTGGTGATCCTAAGACCTCGCATGCCGCTCGATTGATGGGCGCCCTGCCAGCCGATGAGTTCCTCCATCGCAAGTGCGTAGCGCGCGCAGGCCTCTTCGAAAGTGAGAAGCCCGCCTTCCACCGCCGCCACCACTTCGGCCTTCCGCCGGACGGTCCATCGGACCGTGTCAGCGGGGGGCAGTCTGTCCACGGTGAGTTTCTCGCCGAAGGGCCCGATGACGTGGGATGGCCTATTGCTCACGATTGTCCTCAGCCGGGCCTCGGGACGTCCGAAACAGCCGCCCTCTGGGCGGAGGAGAAGTCACGTGGTCGTCACGGCTGGGATAGCGCGACGTCTCGTCTTTTCCCCTTTGTGTAACTGCCTGCAGCCGCACTGCGGCAGCTTCGTCTTCGGGCGGATCTACCCTGTCCGCGCGCTTCAGCAATCTCATCAGCGGAGCTCCATTCAAAAGCCACCGCCACGCCAGTCATGTCGGCTAACCGACATTCCTTGATGAAATGCAAACGGGCTCGTCTTGATGGCCGTCCGTCGGTGCGACGCTGCAAGCGTCACTTCGGTTCTGACGGTTCCAGCCTCTTGATGTCGGCCTCGCCTTCATCGGCCATCTGACGAAGGATATTCGCGGCCCTCTGGTCGGTAGTCGAGGCAGCAAGACGGCGGCATTGGGCCACCCGGGCCTTCATACGCTTCAGCACATCGTCGGCCATTTCCGACACGAGAACAGCCTTGGCGGCCGGCCGTTCCTTGAATGGCCTGTTTATCGGTGGACTGTTGTCTTGGTGCAACTCTTGCGGAGCGGCCCAATCACGCGGTCGGACAGCCGCTGCTGTTGGACGAACAGCAAAAAGCGCTGAGCAGAGCCTCAGCAGCCCTGGCCCGTGCGGGGTTCGATAACCTGGATCAATCGGAACTGTGCGCATGCCTGTACAACGAAGGCAGCCCGCCGAACCGCGAAGTGCAGTGGAGAGCGGGTTACGGCCCGGTGCAACTTTGGTTGCCGGGCCGTTTTACATTGGAAAGCCTAGGCGGCTGGATACTTCGCTTCCCGGGGGATCGAAAAGGGCATCAGAGCACGCGGCAGAATTTTTCGAGGAAGGTTGTGGTGCCCAGGGGCGGAATCGAACCACCGACACCGTGATTTTCAGTCACGTGCTCTACCAACTGAGCTACCTGGGCTCTCGGGAGGGCGGGTTACCCGCCCAAACGAGCGGGCTCCCTAACCGTCGCTCTCCCCGCTGTCCACCCTTTCAGGATCAGCGGGCGGGCCGGGGATGCGATAGCCTTCCCCGAGCCAGTTCAGAAGATCACGGTCCTTGCACCCGCTACTGCAAAAGGGTCCATGGTCCGGATGTTCCGGCCGCCCGCAAAGAGGGCAGGTCTTGGTTGCGTCAGGGTTTTTCGGCATAGCCAGCGGACATGGGGAGCAAAGGCGCTTCCCGCAACTCGACGGCGCCGCCGACCTGCCGTTCCAGTTCGCCGATCCAGGCGCGATTTTTTTCGAAGATGGCAATGACAGCAGGGTTTGCGATAAGCCGCTTGGGTCCGGCCGATTCCGATGCTGCCCGCCGCAGAAGGGCGCGTGCCTCAAAGGGAGCGCGGTCCTGCGCAAGCTCGATGAGCGAGGGACGGGAACGCGGGCGCACGACCTGCAAGAAGCCAAAGCCGTTGACGGCAGTCCGTTCGAAGGGCTTGCGCAAGCCCCTATCCAACGCTTCGCCGGCTCTCTGCCGCGCGGCCTTCGACCCTGCTGTCGGCAGATCGATCCCGATCGAGCCGCCGATATCCATGCGATTGAGCGCCTTAGCCGCCTCGCCTGCGCCAAGAACCGCAAGCTCGTCGGGGCTGAGGTGGCCATCCACGTCAATCAGCCTCATAGCAGGAGTCGCGGAGACACGGAGTTCGCCGCCGGCGAAGGTCATGGCGCCCGCCCGCGCTTCTTCAATAAGATCGTCCCAGCCCGCCCGGCCGAGCTCGTCGCGTCCTGAAGGAAAGACCAGCGTGCGTCCGTCGAGACGTTCCGCGAGGGTCGGGGCAAGTCCGACAGGCTTGTCTGTGGCCCGTCCGAGCGGCCGCTTCCAAGGCTCCGATCCCGGGATCGCGACGCGCGTGACCTCGATTGCAATCGTGGCTCCCTGCGACACTCCGGGTGCGCCCTTCGGAAGGAGATATTCGACCCCACCCTTGGCGATCGCGATTGCGTTGCGGGCATTGGTGCCGCTTTCCGCAACGCGCACCTTGAGGACACTCCCGGCCGGGACCGTGCCGTCGAGCTCGATCCGTGCCTCAGTGATTTCGCCGTCCTCGACCAGGGCGGCACGGGTTTCGCCGATGCCGCGCTCGATGAGCCACTCAGGCAAGATCGTACCCTGCGGATTTCAGCAGAACGCGCGTTTCGGCAAGGGGAAGTCCGACAACGTTCGAATAGCTCCCGGCGATATGGCGGACATAGACTTCGCCATATCCCTGCAATGCATAGCCTCCGGCTTTCCCGCGCCACTCACCGTGGTTTGCATAAAAATCGATCTCGTCCTCCGTGAGGCGCTTCATTGCGATCATCGTCTCGACGAGACGTTCGCGCATCGGCTTTCCGGGGATTGCGAGGGCTACGCCGGTGAGGACCCTGTGTCGGCGCCCGGAGAGGAGCTTCATGCAGGCGCGCAGTGTTGCCTCATCCTCAACTTTGGGAAGGATGCGCCGGCCCACGGCAACCACCGTGTCGGCGGCAAGGACCAGCGCATCCCGCTCCCCGAGAGCGACTGCTTGAGCCTTCTCGCGCGCGAGCCTCAGCGCATGTTGTCGGGGGAGTTCGTCCGGCGGCACGCTCTCGTCGATGTCGCCGGGAACTACCGCGTCAGGAATGA
>DATMHD010000399.1:0-2822 GCA_035555075.1 Sphingomicrobium sp.
GGCGCTGACGAAGCTGTCCAGAACCTTCTTTCGTCCAGAATGTTCGAAGTTGATCTCCAGCTTGTTGCCCTCGATCGCAGCGATGGTGCCGTAGCCGAACTTGCCGTGGAAGACGCGCTGACCAAGCGAGAGGTCGGTACGGCCCTGATTGCCGAGGCTCACCGCAGAGGCGCGCGCTTCGATGATGCGTTGGGGTTCGGGATTGAAGGTGCCACGCGCCGCCCGCTGCCATCCGGGTCCACGCGTGCTCGCGCGCATCGATTGTGCAGGACCAAGGTGAGCGAACGGATCCGCACGCTCGGACCATTGGGCACGCCACAGACTCTCGCCGCCTGTCATGGTCGTTTGTTCCTCGATGTCGGCTTTGGGCAGCTCGGCGAGGAAGCGGGACGGTATCGAACTTGTCCATTGTCCATAGATGCGGCGGTTGGCAGCGTGGAAGATCGTCGCCCTGCGACGGGCGCGGGTGATTGCGACGTAGGCGAGGCGCCGTTCCTCTTCGAGTGACGCAAGTCCGCCCTCGTCGAGCGAGCGCTGCGAGGGGAAGACGCCTTCCTCCCATCCCGCGAGATAGACCGTGTCGAACTCGAGACCTTTCGCCGCATGGATGGTCATCATGGTCACCCGCTCATCCTGGCGTGCCTCGTCATTGTCCATGACCAGCGACACGTGCTCCAGAAAGGCGCCGAGAGACTCATATTCCTCCATCGCACGGGTGAGTTCGGCAAGGTTCTCGAGGCGGCCCGCGCTCTCGGCCGATCGATCCGCCTGGAGCATCGCCGTGTACCCGCTTTCATCGAGAAGGATGCGCGCGAGTTCGGGGTGGGGAATCTCGGCCGACATCTGCCGCCAGCGCGCGATGTCCGCCACAAAATTGCCGAGACTTCGGCGGGCCTGCGGCGTCAGTTCGTCACTGTCGAGCAAGGTGGCGGCAGCGAGCAGCAAAGGTTGCTGCGTTGCGCGGGAGTGGCGGTGGACCGTGGCGACGGCTTTGTCGCCCAGCCCTCGCTTGGGAGTGTTGACGATCCGTTCGAAGGCGAGATCGTCCGCCGGTTGGCTGACGAGCCGGAGATAGGCGACCGCGTCGCGGATTTCGGCGCGCTCGTAAAAGCGGAACCCGCCGATGATCTGGTAGGGAAGGCCGATCGCAATGAAGCGCTCTTCGAACTCGCGGGTCTGGAACTGCGCGCGAACGAGGATCGCAATGTCGTTGAGATTGCCGCCCGAACGCATGTGGGATTCGGCTTCCTCGCCGACGCGGCGCGCCTCCTCGGGACCGTCCCACACTCCGATGACCCGGACCTTCTCGCCGTCGCCTGCGTCCGTCCAGAGAGTTTTCCCGAGGCGGCCAGCATTGTGCGCGATGAGGCCATCGGCAGCGGCCAGGATGTGGCTCGTTGAACGATAGTTCTGTTCCAGACGCACGATCTTCGCGCCCGGAAAGTCCCTTTCGAAACGAAGGATGTTTGCGACCTCGGCGCCGCGCCAGGAATAGATAGACTGATCATCGTCGCCGACGCAGCAGAGATTCCTGCGCGGCTCGGCGAGGAGCTTCAACCATTCGTACTGGGCCTGATTGGTGTCCTGATATTCGTCGACCAGAATGTAGCGGAAGCGGTCGCGATAGGCCTCGAGCACGTCGTCGTGCCGTCGAAGGATCACGAGCATGTGGAGGAGAAGATCGCCGAAGTCGCAGGCGTTGAGGGTTCTCAATCGCTCCTGATACTGGGCGTAGAGATCGGCTCCCCGGCCGGCGGCGAATGCCTCGGACTCGCCAGCGTCGACCTGGGACGGGGTCAGGCCCCGGTTCTTCCAGCGATCAATGAGGCCGGCGAGCTGGCGCGCGGGCCAGCGTTTCTCGTCGAGATTGGCCGCCTGGATCAGCTGCTTCAGAACACGAAGCTGGTCGTCGGTATCGAGGATCGTGAAATTGGACTGGAGGCCAGCGAGTTCCGCATGACTGCGCAGCATTCGCGCTGCGACGGAATGGAAAGTACCGAGCCATGGCATCCCTTCCAGTGCTCCGCCCGAGAGTGCACCCACCCGCTCGCGCATTTCGCGCGCTGCTTTGTTGGTGAAGGTGACCGCGAGGATCTGACTTGGCCACGCTCTGCGCGTCGCAATGAGATGCGCGAGCCGGGCAGTCAATGCGGCGGTCTTGCCGGTCCCTGCACCAGCGAGGACGAGGACCGGGCCCTCGGTTGTAACGACGGCTTCCCGCTGTGCCGGGTTGAGGCCGGACAGATAGGGAGCTTCAGGACTTACCGCGGGCGATTCAGGCACTTGGCGGAGGTAGGCTGCAGCATGTCGAACGGCAACTGGAGGCTCGCCGAATCTACATTGTTATGGCATTGGCAAGACACGGAACAAAAGGAGGCCAGGAATGCCCAAAGGTCAATGCCACTGCGGAGCAGTGCGCTACAAGATTCCGAGCGAGACGAAGCACCGCGCCGTATGTCATTGCTCCGATTGCCGGCGGCACGCGGGTGCGCCGTTCGTCTCGTGGGCACTCGTTCCCCGCGAGCGCGCAAGCATCGAGGGCGAAACCCGCGAATATGCCTCGTCGGAACATGGGCGAAGGCACTTCTGCCCCAATTGCGGAACGGCTCTCTTCTACACGAACGAAGTCGTGTTTCCCGGGCTTATCGATGTCCAGACCGGAACTCTCGATGACCCCGACACGCTTCCTCCGGATCTTCAGGTTCAGGGAGCGGAGCGGCTTGGCTGGGTGAGCAGACTCGCCGAAATCCCATCGTTCGAACGCTATCCGGGTTGAGCGGCGGCACCTTGGCAGGGCTCTTTCGACAAGGTTCCTACGGTTG
>DATMHD010000400.1:0-3283 GCA_035555075.1 Sphingomicrobium sp.
GCTTACCTGGGCTCGCAAGATCGATCTTGCTGCCATCGCTTGCAGCAAGTGTGATTGCCGGTGCCTTGTCGCCTTCGATGATCATCTTCACGCCCCTTGTTTGATGCGGTCCCAAAGTGCAGCGATCCTCTGGCGTGCCGCGTCATGCTCCGCAAGAAGCTCGTTCCAGCTTTCTGCCCCGCAGGCTTCGGCGACGAGCTGCCAGGTCTCGGCTGTTGGCTTGACGTCACCAGGAGCGACGAGCCGCATCATCACGAGCATGCGTGACAGCAACTTTAGCGCATCAACAATATTTGCCTGTACCAAAGACTCGGCCTCGAGCTCCTCAAGAGCAACCTCGAGCCTGGTGTTGAGACCAATCTTAGTGGTCAGCTGAAGCACGTGAACCGCGAACTCGAGATCAACGAGGCCGCCAGGCCCAAGCTTGACGTCGAGATCACCATGAGCGGGCTTATGGCGCGCCATGTCCGCGCGCATCCTCGATGCGTCAGCAACAATCTTCGCGCTGTCGCGCGGCATTCGAAGAATGTCGTCGATCATCCTTGCCACGCGCTCCCGGGTCGCTGCCGAACCGAAGACCGGACGAGCCCTGCACAGGGCCATATGTTCCCAGGTCCAGGCTTCCTCCCGCTGATATCGCTCGAAGGCATCCAGCGAGACAACGAGCATGCCCTTCGCGCCTTGTGGCCTTAGGCGGGTATCGACGTCATACAGCGGGCCTGCTGCGGTCGGGACGCTCAACGCCGCCGTGACCCGGCTCGCCAGCCTGTTGAAATAATCGTTCGGACCAAGCGGCTTTGGCCCCCCGGAGCTGCTGCCTTGGGAAGCGGTGTGGAGATAGATGATATCAAGGTCCGAAGCATGCGTCAGCGAATGCCCGCCAAACCGGCCAAGGCCCAGAGCAACGAGTTCGCCTTCGGGAAATGAGCCGTGCGCTTCCTCGAACTCAGTGGCTGCCGCGCTTCCCAGAGCAGCAAGTGCACCTTCCGCGACCCTTGCATAACCTTCTGTCACTTCAAGGGGGTCACGCCGCCGGTCGATCAACTGCACTCCAAGCGCAAAACGCCTTTCGTTGACGAGCCGCCGGGCCCGGTCGAGCGCCAGGTCGTAAGGGTGGCCGGCCATTGCGCTTGCAAGAAGCACGGAAAATTCCGGCGCGCGCGGCGGCATTGCAAAGCTCGACGCGTCGAAAAGGCCCTCGAAGAGCTCGGGCCGGCGCGCGAGCTGGTCGGCAAGTGCTGGTGCGTGGGCAAGGATTTTGGCCATCAGTCGGGCAAGGACGGGGCGAGCCTCGAGCAAGCGGAAGAAATTGACGCCGCTGGACAGGCGTTCGACGATGTCGCCAAGTCGGTTAAGCGCATAACTGGGATCCGCGCCGGCGGCGATCGCGCGCAGCAATCCCGGAAGCATGGCCTCGAATGCCTGTTGTGCAGGCGGTGACCGAAGGGAGCGTGCCTTGCCGGATCGCCAGTTGGTGATGTGCCTTGCCGCATCATCAGGATCGAGGAACCCGAGCGACCGCAATTCCTCGTGAAGGATGTCGGGATCATTGGACAGGCGCGTGCTCGCGTCAGGAGACAGGCTGTCGAACATCCCGCCCGCGCGCTCGACGTGCGGGCGGAGACGCGAAAGGAGAGCGGCACCGTCGGCAAGGCCGTCGAGGTTGGCGACGTTGTCCAGTGCTGCAGCCTCTAGCGGAAGAAGGTGCGTCTGCGCGTCTTCAACCATCTGCACGCGATGTTCGATCGTCCGAAGTGCCCGATATGCGTCTCCAAGGCCGCGGCCGGCCTCCTCTTCGAGCCGGCCTGCACCCACCAATGCTTCGATGGCGTCAAGCGTCGCGGGTGCACGGATCGACGGGTCGCGGCCGCCGTGGATCATTTGCTGGATCTGGACGAAGAACTCGACCTCCCGGATGCCGCCCCGACCGCGTTTGAGGTCGTAGCCGGGTCCGATGATCGCGCCCTGCGCAAAATGGTCGCGGATACGCGCCGAAATCTGGCGTATCTCCTCGATGACGCCGAAATCGAGCGAGCGGCGCCAGACGAAGGGCTGGATGGAGTCGAGAAAGCGCTGCCCAAGCTTGAGGTCTCCCGCTGCAGCACGCGCGCGAATGAACGCCGCCCGCTCCCACGGGAGGGCGCTCGATTCGTAATGCGAGATGGCGGCATTTACCGAAAGCGCGATCGGCGTGACTTCAGGTGACGGCCGGAGACGGAGGTCGACGCGTTCGACATATCCCTCGGCAGTCCGCTTCTGCATGATCTCGATGAGACGCCGACCGATGCGAACGGCGGCCTCGCCTGCATCGTCGCGCTCCCGCTTGGGAAGGGTCTCGGGATCGAACAGCAGCAAGAGGTCGACGTCGGACGAATAGTTCAGCTCGTGGCTGCCAAGCTTCCCCATTGCGATCACCGCAAACCCGGTGGACTCGGCGTCTGGAACCCGCTCACGGATCGCGCCTTGGACGGCGACATCTAGCGCCCGGTCGGCAAATCGCGACAAAAGCCCGGTGACTTCCTCGAGTTTCAATTCGCCGGAGAGATCGCCGAGCGCAACTGCAAGCGCCAGGCCGTGCCGCTGCCGTCGCAAGCACGCATCGAGGCTTTCGTGCGTGACGGCCAATGCAGCCTCCGCCGCTGCGCTCGCGCCATTGTCGACGAACGCCTCGGCGAGATCCGGACGCATGAGAATTGCTTCGCGAAGAAAGGGCGAATGGTCGGAGGCGCGCCGAAGCGCATCTATCCTCGCGCCACTCGACCCTTTTCTGCTCATCATTTCCATCTTCACCGTTTCGTCCGCGACTCGGACGAAACTTCCGTGCCCGTTGCATCGTTTGCAATCGCAATGAAGCTGGAACGAGAATCTCTTTCCGGGTCGGACCACAATGCGATGGACCGCCGGGTCATTCAGGTCGACATGCCGCCGACGCACGCGGGGATCACCGCGGCTCTTCGACGCGCCTTCGAGGCGGCAGCGACCGAACCGTGCGACCGGGATTTTGCGGAGTTGTTGCGCCGGTTGAACTGAGCCGGCGCGCGATCACTCGTGATCGCGGCTAAGCTCGTCGACCTCTCCCATGATCGTCTGCAGTGCGGATTTATCAGGATCCGTCCGATGCTGACGCCTGGAAGGCAGTTTGCCGCTCGACAGCAATTGCTCGAGCGCAACACGGCCGCGCGCCACCCGGCTCTTGATCGTTCCTACAGCGCATCCGCAGATTTCCGCCGCTTCCTCATAGGCAAATCCACCGGCGCCGACGAGGATCAGCGCCTCTCGCTGG
>DATMHD010000401.1:0-3541 GCA_035555075.1 Sphingomicrobium sp.
AGGATATCGTCGACGTGATCCCGATCGGGATCGACGGCCAGGGGATCGGCAATCTACCCCGGGCTGACCGCTGGGGCGCGGAAAGTACCAGTACCTTCAATTTCGATCCGATCGGCTGGCAAGGCGCCAAGCTCGACATCAATCTTGGCGCCGAATGGACCAGAGTGCGCGATCCCCTCACGGGCGGGAAACGACCAATCAGCGGTGTCCAGGATCGTTGGGGAATGGTCGAGCTGCGACACGATATTCCGCGGACGCCGTTCGCTTGGGACGTGTACGTCCAGTATCGGCACTATGCGAAATATTACTATCTGACCGAGGTCTACCGGACACTCGATCTTCCCTGGATCGCGGGCTTCTATGTCGAGGACAAGAACGTCCTTGGACTTACCGTTCGGGCAAGTGTCGATAATGTGCTCAACGGCCGGCACACGTTCAACCGGACGGTCTACGCAGGCTTCCGGGACCGCTCGCCCATCGCATTCCTGGAGCGGCACGACGACCTCGTGGGCCCGCTCTTCACACTATCTGTGAAGGGGACCTTCTAGAACGATCATTCAAAGACCGTCTTGGCTCCGATCTTCTCGAAGGTGAGATTGACCGAGCGCCGGCCGCCAGGACGTGTCCGGTGCCGAAGGCCTCTTGGAATGGTCACGAACTCGCCGGGCGAAAGGACGATTTCACCTTCCGCGAGCTCGATCACAAGCTCGCCCTCGAGGCATTGAAAGCTTTCGTCCGAATCCGGGTGGTGATGCCAGGGATAAGCCTGTGTCATCACGCTCATCCGGACCTCGTGGTCGTTCACCGTCGTGATCCTGCGATTGTGATAGGGCTGTTCGACAGTGCGGCTGATCTTCAGGGGGTCGAGGGGGAGGGCGGGCGAGCTCTGCATGGCGGCCTTATTCCTTTTCAGTCGACGCCACGTCCAATAGAAGTCGAGACAGCTGTGATCAGCTGCTCTTATGAGCCGGCGCGAAGGGAAGGGGCTGTCATGCCGAAGGTTGAGCTCGACGCCATCGATCAGGTGAATAGGACCGGCTACCCGTCCCCCTTCGATCGGGACGTGGAGGGGCGATGGTACCGGCGGCTCGCGCCTGCGACAGGTCTCACCGACTTCGGGGTCAGCCACGTCCTATTGAAGCCCGGCGCCTGGTCCTCGCAGCGGCACTGGCACAATGGCGAGGACGAATTCCTCGTCATGCTTGAGGGCGAGGCCGTGCTCATCGAGGATGACGGCCGAACGATCCTCAAGAGTGGGGACTGCGCGGCTTGGCCCAAGGGCAGCACCAACGGCCATCATCTGCGCAATGAAAGCGACGCGGATTGCGTGTTCGTAGTCGTCGCTGGGGGTTCGAATACGGGGGGTGGCTACTCCGACATCGACCTTGCCTTCACCTCGGACGGCAGGTTCGTCCATGCCGACGGAACGCCCTATCCTGAAGGGAAGAGGCCGGCCTAAGCAGCCTTTCCTGTCTCGTACTGGTCGATGACCCAGGGTTCGTCCTGCGCCTTGTCGATCCATTCGGCGACGTGCGGATGGGATAGAACGGCCTTCATGTAGACGCCGGCGAAGCTTGGCACAGCAACGCCATGGGTGATCAAGCGGGTCACGACCGGCGCGTACATGATGTCCGCCGCACACCAGTCGCCGAACAGATAATCGCCGGTGCCACCGAACCTCGCGCGCGCCTGCGCCCATAGCTGGAGGATCCGGTCTATCTCGGCCCGGACATCGTCGCTCAGTTCCTTGGGCGGGAAGCTCTTGCGCACGTTCATTGGCAGTTCCCGGCGCAGGTTTGCGAAGCCCGAATGCATTTCGGCGGCCATGGAACGCGCCATTCCGCGCGCACCCTCGTCCTCGGGCCAGTAGAAGGCCGCGCCGTAGCGGTCGCCGAGGAATTCAATGATGGCAAGGCTGTCCCAGACGACGATCTCGCCGTCCCAAAGGATCGGGACCTTGCCGAGCGATGGCGCGAATTCGTCACCCTCGCGGCGCTTTTCCCAGTCGGCGTCAAACATCGGGACGACCAGTTCCTCGAAGTCCTCACCGGATTGCTTGCAGGCGAGCCACCCCCGCATCGACCAGCTGGAATAAGCCCGGTTGCCGATGATCAGCTTGAACACGTGCTCTCCCTTTAGGACGTCGCGGCTTCGAGAATTGCAGTTCGTAACTCGGCGATGCCGCTACCGGTTTCGCTCGACGTGGTGAAGATCGCCGGATGAGCGGCAGGATGCCGTGCCGCCTCGATGGCAGTCGCCTCATAAAGGGCGCCGAGGGCCGATGGCTTCACTTTGTCTCCCTTGGTGAGGACAAGGTGATAGCTGACTGCCGCATCGTCGAGCATCCGCAGTACCTCGCGATCGACTTCCTTGAGGCCATGGCGGGCATCAACCAGCACGAGCGCGCGCTTGAGAACGGCACGACCGCGATGATAATCGTTCACGAGGAAGCGCCAGCGCTTGACGAGGTCCCTTGGAGCTTCTGCAAAACCGTAGCCCGGCATGTCGACGAGCCGGAACTGGAGCGGTACCCCGACGTCGAAGAAATTGAGCTCCTGCGTGCGGCCGGGCGTGTTCGACGTCCGCGCCAGAGCCTTGCGGTTGGTGAGGGCGTTGAGGAGCGAGCTCTTGCCCACATTCGACCGGCCCGCGAACGCGATCTCGGGTGCTTCCGGATCGGGAAGAAACTTCAGATCAGGCGCCGATTTCAGGAATTCGATCGGCCCTGCAAACAGCTTGCGGGCGCGCTCCTGGAGCTCCTGTTGCGCATCCTCGCTCATGTGTGGACCGGATGCGTGTCCGAGAAATGAAGGCCGTACTTGCGGTAAAGGAACCATTGCTGAGCCATCGTCAGCACGTTGTTCGTGATCCAATAGAGCTGGAGCCCCGCGGCAAAGGGCGCCATCACGAATACGAGGACCCATGGCATGAGCGCGAAGACCTGCGCCTGCGCGGGGTCCATCGGCTGGGGATTCAATTTCATCGAGAGATATTGGGTCGCGCCCACGAGGATGGGGAGGACGCCAACCGCAAGCATTGCGGGCGGAGTGAAGTGCAAAAGACCGAACAGGTTGACGGGCGTCAGCGGGTCCGCAGCGGACAAGTCCTTGATCCAGCCGACAAAGGGCTGATGGCGCATTTCCACGCTGACCAGGAGCACCTTGTAGAGGGCGTAGAAAACAGGGATCTGGAGAAGGATCGGAAGGCATCCGGCCGCCGGATTGATCTTCTCGGCCTGATAGAGCTTCAGGATTTCCTGCTGCTGGCGCTGCTTGTCGTCCTTGAAGCGCTCCTGGATCGCCTTCAGCTTGGGCTGGACCTTGCGCATCGCGGCCATCGACTGGAACTGCTTCTGCGCGATCGGGAACATGATCGCGCGGACGATGAAGGTCAGCGCGATGATCGCCAGGCCGAAGTTCCCGAACGTGTGGAAGAGGATCATCAGCAGATCGAAGATCGGCCGCATGAAGAATTCGAACCATCCCCAGTCGATCGCCTTCGTCAGCTTGGGGATGCCCGCGTCCTCGTAGCGGTCGAGCCA
>DATMHD010000402.1:0-3994 GCA_035555075.1 Sphingomicrobium sp.
TCACGGCCAGTTCGCGCGCGCCCTTAACAATACGCTGGAAATCCTCGCGCAGGACGGCGCGGGGCCGCAGCATATCGTTCGCATGACCTGCTACGTCACCGACCGGCACGAATATATGGTCTCTAGGGACGAGATCGGCACCATCTGGCGTGCGATCATGGGGCCAAACTATCCAGCGATGGCGCTCGTTGAGGTCAGCGCCCTCGTCGAAAGTGCTGCAAAGATCGAGATGGAGACGACGGCGGTGGTGGAGGAGGAGTGACGTACGACAGCTTCGTCCGGGACAGATTGCCGCCACCGGGGCTTCTTCCCGAATTTCGCTTCGACCTACCTGAACTTGACTATCCAGAGCAGTTGAACGGAGCAGCCGAACTCCTGAAGGGCGGCAGGCGAAGCGCGACCGCAGTCATCAACGAGCATGGGCGCTGGACCTATGCCGAGCTCGACGATTTCAGTGGCCGGATCGCACGGCTCCTGGTCGAGGAGCAGGGGCTGGTCCCGGGCAACCGCGTGTGTCTCCGCGGTCCCAATTGCTACACGATGTTCGCGGCCTGGCTTGCGGTCCTCAAGGCCGGCGGAATTGTGGTTGCGACCATGCCGCTCCTTCGCCCAGGCGAGATTGCAACGGTGATCGAGCGCGCCCGGATCTCGCACGCAATTGTCGACAGCCGCTTCATCGGAGATTTCAGGCAGGCGGTCGACCAGACGCACTTCGTCAAGCACATCACCAAATATGATGGCGATTATGGAAGGGGCGAGCTCGAGATGCGGGCAGCCTCGCTCCAGCCTCTCGAGCCAGTCGCCACCCGTGCTTCCGATCCGGCTCTCATCGCCTTCACCAGCGGAACGACCGGCATTCCCAAGGGGTGCGTGCAATTCCACCGCGACATACTTGCGCCATGCGACACGTTCGCGAAGCACCTCGTCGACCCCCAACCTGCCGACGTCTTTCTGACCAGCGCGCCAATGGCCTTCACGTTCGGACTTGGAATCACCCCAATGTTTCCGCTTCGCTTCGGAGCCGCAAGCGCCACAGTGGAGCAGGCAAGCCCGCCGGCTCTGCTCGATGCCATCCTGCGCTTTGGGGTGACCCACGTCGGGACTGCGCCGACGGCCTACAAGGCCATGCTTACACAGCCTGGGCTGGACAAGGCACTTCGAACGCTTCGCTACTGCATCTCCGCCGGCGAACATCTGCCTGAGGCGACCTGGCGAAGCTGGAAGGACCGCACCGGCATCTCCATTACGGATGGCATCGGCTCGACCGAGATGATGCACATCTTCGTGTCCGCCGCTGGCGATGAGATCCGGCCAGGCTCAACCGGGAAGGCAGTCCCGGGCTACACCGCATGCGTGCTCGATGATCATGGAAAAAGGCTTGAAGAAGGCGTCGGCCGGCTCGCGATCAAGGGGCCAACCGGCTGCCGCTATCTCGATGACCCCCGCCAAGCCGATTATGTCCTCGATGGTTGGAACGTAACCGGGGACACCTATCGCCGGGATTCCGAGGGTTATTATTGGTACCTCGCTCGAAGCGACGACATGATCGTAAGCTCCGGCTACAATATTGGTGCTCCCGAGGTCGAAAATGGGCTCCTCTCGCACCCTGCGGTTGCCGAGTGCGCGGTCATCGGTGTCCCCTGCACCGAGCGCGGGCAGAAAGTTAAAGCCTTTGTCGTACTGGCTCCGGGCCGCTCAGGCTCGACCGAGCTCGTGAAAGAGCTTCAAGATCATGCCAAGAGCATGATTGCTCCCTATAAATATCCGCGCGAGATCGAATTCGTGGAAACGCTTCCAAAGACCGCGACAGGCAAACTCAGGCGAAGCGAGCTGCGCCAATCCTAGGCGCCTTCCACGTTCACTCGAACTCGACGATGACCTGATCCACCGAGAGGCTGTCGCCCGCCTTTGCCGGCGTCGCCTTGACCGTCGCGGCCTTCGGCGCGCGAAGGATATTTTCCATCTTCATCGCTTCCATGACGGCGACCGGCTGTCCCGGCTCGACCTTGTCACCGACAGCGACATCGAGCTTCGTCAGGAGGCCCGGCATGGGTGCAAGCAGAAGGCGGGAAAGATCGGGTGCCGGTTTCTCGATCATATGCTTCGAAAGCTCGGCGACGTGCGGTGAGAGCACGTGCACCTTATGGCTTGCACCGCGTGTCTGGAGTTCCCAGCCGCGACCGACGCGGCGTACCTGGACGGTCAACGGCCGTCCATCGATGACCACCGACAGCAGCCGCTGCCCGGGAGTCCAGCGCCCGACGATGTCCATAAGCTCGCCATCATCGGTCACTGCGATAGTGCCGCCCTTGTACGGCTTGATCCGAACCCGGTGGTTGGGTCCACCATTGAGTTTGACGATGCGTTCGCACGGAAAATAGGGTTTGTCGCCAAGCTGGTCACTGATCTCGGCTGCACGTTCATCGCTGATGACTGCCACCATGCCTGCAATCGCCGTCAGATCCTCGATCAGCTGCGGACCGGCCGGGGCACCTTCGAAGCCGTCGGGATATTCGTCGGCGATGAAGCCCGTCGTGATTTCGCCCGAACGAAAGCGAGGGTGCTGCATCAAGGCAGACAGGAAATCGACATTGTCGCTGATGCCATCGATGACGAATTCGTCGAGCGCACTGACCTGCGCATCGACTGCGTCGAGACGGGTCGGAGCCCAAGTGATCAGCTTGGCGATCATCGGGTCATAGAACATGCTGACCTCGCCGCCGTCGGCGACACCATCGTCGACCCTCACCCGAACAGTGTTCGTCGTCGGGGCATCGGAGGCTCGCCCGGACTTGTCGAACCTCCCCTTTTTCGGAACCGAGGACGGCTCGGCTCCCACCTCCTTTGACGGCCAGTAACGCACCAGCCGGCCGGTGCTCGGAAGGAAGCCCCGGTAGGGATCTTCGGCATAAACGCGGGTTTCAATCGCCCAGCCGTTGATGCCGATGTCATCCTGCGTGAACTGCAGTCTCTCTCCGGCCGCCACCCGGATCATCTGCTCGACAAGATCGAGTCCCGTGATCTCCTCGGTCACAGGATGCTCGACCTGGAGCCTGGTGTTCATCTCGAGGAAGTAGAAGCTCTTGCCGCTCGGATCCGCGCCATTGACGATGAGTTCGACAGTGCCTGCGGAATAATAACCGACTGCGCGGGCAAGGGCGACGGCTTGTTCTCCCATGGCCTTGCGCATCTCGGGCGAGACGAAAGGCGACGGCGCCTCCTCCACGACCTTCTGGTTGCGACGCTGGATCGAACATTCGCGCTCGTTGAGGTAAAAGATGTTGCCGTGCTGATCGCCCAGTATCTGGATCTCGATATGTCGCGGCGCCTCGATGAACTTCTCGATAAAGACGCGGTCGTCACCAAAGCTGTTGAGGCCCTCGCGCTTCACGCTTTCAAAGCCTTCTCGCACGTCCTTTTCTGACCAGGCGAGACGCATGCCCTTTCCGCCGCCGCCGGCGGAAGCCTTCATCATCACCGGAAAGCCGATCTCCGAGGCGATCTTCACGGCATCCTCAGTGGTCGCGATGTCGCCGAGATAGCCGGGAACGACATTCACCCCGGCTTTGGCCGCAAGCTTCTTCGATTCTATCTTGTCGCCCATCGCTGCGATCGCCTTGGGCGGCGGACCGATGAATGCGATCCCGGCAGCGTCCAGAGCGCTCGCGAAGCTTTCGCGCTCGGAAAGGAAACCGTAGCCCGGATGCACCGCCTCGGCGCCGGTAGCCTTGCACGCATCGATGATCAGTTCGGCCTTGAGATAGGATTCCGACGCTGGCGGCGGTCCCAGGCGGACACTCTCGTCGGCCATCTTGACGTGAGGAGCGCGGGCGTCCGCGTCAGAGTAGACCGCGACTGTCTTGATGCCCATCCGGCGGGCGGTACGGATGACCCTGCACGCGATCTCGCCGCGGTTGGCGATCAGGATTTTCTTGAACATCTCTGCCTTTTAAATGCACCCGAGGCGATGACTAGCCAGCGCTCGCGAGCTCGT
>DATMHD010000403.1:0-6047 GCA_035555075.1 Sphingomicrobium sp.
GTGGACGACATGGTCCATGCAAGCATTGGTCCCGAGGGCAAAAAATACCTCCCTTGGGTCTTCACTGCATTCATCTTCCTTCTGTTTGCCAACCTCATGGGCAACATGCCCTTCGGCGTCGTCGCTGCAGCGCATCCGTTCACCGTGACGAGCCAGTTCACATTCACGGGCATCATGTCCCTGATCAGCTTCGCGATCGTGCTCGGAGTTGGCTTCTACAAGCACGGACTGCACTTCTTTTCGCTGTTCATGCCTTCGGGCGTGCCGCTTGTCGGAAAGCTTCTGCTGTTCCCGATCGAGTTCGTCTCGTTCCTCGTGCGCCCGTTCAGCCTCGGGCTTCGTCCGTTCATCGCGATGTTCGCCGGACACATCCTTCTGGACATCTTTGGCAATTTCGTCGTCCAGGGCCTCCAGGCGGGCGGCGGGGGAATCGCAATCTCGATTCTTTGCTTCCTGTTCGTGACTTTCATCAGTGCCCTTGAGCTGCTCGTTGCAGCAATCCAGGCGTACGTGTTTGCAATTCTGACGTCGCTGTACATCAACGACGCGGTCAACCTTCACTAACCATCAGTTTTTCCAAGAGGAGTTCAACATGGATCTCGCTTCCGCCAAGGTTATCGGCGCCGGACTCGCGGCGATCGGCGTCGGCGCCGCAGCGCTCGGCGTCGGCTATGTCTTCGGCTCGTTCGTCAACAGCTCGCTGCGCAACCCGGCAGCTGCGGACAGCCAGCAGGGCCGCCTGTTCATCGGCTTCGCCGCCGCCGAGCTTCTCGGCCTGATGGCGTTCGCCATCGCGATGATCATTCTCTACGCCTTCAAGGGCTAAGCAAAGGCTGGTCTAGGGCGGTCCGATGCCTCAACTTTCGCAGCTCTCCGAAGTCTACCTGTCACAGTTGCTGTGGCTCGCGGTGGCGCTCGGTTTCATCTTTTTCGTGATCGCCCGCGGGATGGTCCCGAAGATCCAGGCGACCGTCGATGCGCGCGAGCAGCGCATCGCCGGCGACCTTGAAGCTGCGCAGAAGGCGCGGGCTGCGGCCGACGAGACCGAGGCCGAGTGGCGCAGGCGCATGGATGCGGCACGCGCCGACGCCGCCCGGCTTGCCAACGAGGCGAAGCAGGAAAGCGCTCGCCAGACCGAGGCAAGCGTCAAGGCAGCTGCCGACAAGATCAACCTCAAGACCGAAAGCGCTGCCGGCAAGATCCGAGAAGCGGTCGATTCTGCGCGATCCGAGATCGAAAAGGTCGCTGCCGAGGCAACGCGGGACATGGTCGCGCGCCTGACTGGCATCGCCGTCGATCCGCGGGACGCCGAAGCAGCAGTGAAGGCCGAACTCAATGTCTGAGCTGCAAACCCAGGCATCGATCGGCCATGCGCCCGCGCCGGACGCAGGCGAGCCGACCTTCCTCGGGCTGAACCCCGGCGGCTGGGTTGCGCTCGCGATGCTCGCGGTCTTCGCAGTCCTCATCTGGAAGAAGGTGCCGGGCGCGATCGGCAAGGCGCTCGACAGCAAGATCGCGCTGATCCGTGACCAGCTCGCGGAAGCGGAGGCGCTGCGCAAGGAAGCCGAGGCGCTGAAGGCCGAATATGAAGCGAGGGCAGCATCGGCCGACAAGGACCGGGACGCCCTGCTCGAACGCGCGCGGCACGAGGCCGACGAGATCGTCGCCAAGGCAAAGATCGATGCGGAATCGCTGATCGAGCGTCGCACGCGCATGGCCGAGGACAAGATTGCCGCCGAGGAGCGCTCCGCAGTGGAACAGCTTCGTGGAGCCGCGGCCGACGCTGCAGCCAAGGCCGCCGCCCGCCTCATCGGTGAGCGTCATGATGCCGCCACCGACGCGAAGCTTGTCGATCAGGCGATCGGGGAAATCGCCTCCCGCTAGGTGTTACTGGCGGTGTTCGCCGCCAGGCTGGCTTACGCCTTCGAGCGCCTCGGATGCGCACTCGCTGTCGCTCTCGCGGCTGAGGTCCCCAAGGCTGACGATTCCGCACAAATGCTCGTCATCATCGATGACGGGGAGCCGGCGCACCTGGGCTTCGCCCATTCTTGCAGCGGCTTCCTCGATGTCGTCGTCAATCCGGACCACGACAAGATCGTCCGTCATGAGCTCCCGAACCGGCGTGTCCGGGCCGTAGCCGCGCGCAATTCCCCGGACGGCGATATCCCGGTCCGTGATCATGCCGATGAGCCGGTCGCCATCGATTACGGGGATGGAGCCTGCATCCGCGTTCAGCATGAAGTTTGCCGCCTGCTGCACCGCCTGGTCCGGCCGCACGGTCTGGACATCGCGCGTCATCACTTCGCTGACTTTCATGGTGGCACTCCTTTCTCGGGGGAATCCAACCCGCCAAACGATCGGTCGAGCGCCACGGTTGCTCTTCTACGGCACGTTTTCCGTCAGTAGGTCGTAGGTCGCGACCAGCTCGTCTTTCTGGTTGAACACCTCCACCGCCCAGCGCACCTGGCCCGTATCCTCCGATTTGATCGACTTCGCTCGAACCGTGAGCTCGACGCGGATTGAATCGCCCGGATAGAGAGGCGTGAGGAAGCGCAGGTTCTCAAGTCCCGTATTGGCCAGGCCCGGGCCCGGATCCGGATCAACGAACAGTCCTGCAGCGAAACTCAGGATGAGATAGCCGTGGGCGACGCGGCCCTCGAAGATCGGCGATGCCTTTGCGGCCTCCTCATCCATGTGCGCGTAGAATTTGTCGCCGGTGAAGTCGGCGAAATGCTCGATGTCCTCGATGGTAATCGTGCGGCTCGGCGTCTTCCACGTGTCGCCGATGTGAAGCTCGCTCATCTTGAGGCGGAACGGGTGCATATCGATGATGTGCTTGGGAGCGCCGGGAACATATTGCTCCGTGATTGCAGCAATCATGAGGGGCGAGGACTGGAGGGCCGTCCGCTGCATATAGTGCTTCACGCCCCGGACGCCCCCCATCTCCTCGCTTCCGCCCGCACGTCCTGGTCCGCCGTGCACAAGTACCGGCAGTGGAGAACCGTGGCCGGTCGACTCGGCTGCATTCGTCCGGTCGATGACGAGCATGCGCCCGTGATAAGCTGCAGCACCCTGCACAAATTCGCGCGCCGCGTCCGGCGAGTGGGTGAATAGAGAAAGTGCAAGGCTGCCCTTGCCCCGGTTCGCGAGCGCGACCGCGTCCGCCATGTCGCTGTAGGGCATGATGGTCGAAACGGGTCCGAAAGGCTCGCAATCATGCACTGCCGCGGTTCGCCATGGATCATCCGTCCGGAGCAGCACGGGAGGAAGAAAGGCACCGCCCGCGACTGGCGGCTCCGCGTTGGGGTCGCCAGCGACGATGCGCGCGCCTGCTGCCTCGAGCTCAGCGATCCGAGCTCGAACATCGTCGCGCTGGCTGATGCTTACGAGTGCCCCCATGCGGGTGTCCGGCGCCCGGGGATCGCCGACCTTCGTCTTCGCCAGCCGGTCGGCGAGCGCGTGCTGAACCGCATCGAGATAGTGGGCCGGCGCCATGGCGCGCCGTATCGCAGTGCACTTCTGGCCGGCCTTGACGGTCATCTCGGTGGCGACTTCCTTGATGAAGAGCTCAAACTCTGGCGTTCCGGGCGCTCCATCGGGACCAAGAAGGGATGCATTGAGGCTGTCCTGCTCAGCAACGAAGCGCACTGACTCGCGGATGACGGCAGGATGCGTCCGAAGCTTGAGCGCGGTGTGCGCCGAGCCTGTGAAGCTGACGACGTCCTGGCCCATCAAATGGTCGAACAGGTCGCCGACCCCGCCGACGATGAGCTGGATTGCACCAGGGGGCAGGACGTTCGCTTCGATCATGATCCGGAACGCGGCTTCAGTGAGATAGGCGGTCGCCGAAGCGGGCTTCACGATTGCCGGGACCCCCGCAAGGATGGTCGGCGCAAGCTTCTCGAGCATTCCCCAGACCGGGAAATTGAAGGCATTGATGTGGACTGCCGCACCCTGGAGCGGGGTGTAGATGTGCTGGCCAACGAATGTCCCGTTCTTCGAGAGGCCTTCGATGGACCCGTCCAGCAGGACATGGGCGTCGGGCAATTCGCGCCGGCCCTTGGACGAGAAGGAGAAGAGTGTCCCGGCACCACCTTCGATGTCGATCCAGCCATCTTTCCTTGTTGCGCCGGTCAGATAATTGAGTTCGTAGAGCTCCTCCTTGCGCGCCATGATCGCAAGGCCGAGCGCCTTGATCATTCTTGCTCGCTCATGGAACGTGAACTTGCGCAGCGCAGGCCCGCCGATGTCGCGCGCGTGACGCAGCATCGCCCCGAAATCGAGGCCGCCGGATCCCGTCCTCGCCACCGGCGCGCCATCGATGGCGCTCGGAATCTCCATGGATCCGTCCCCCGCGATCCAGGAGTCCCGATGATAATTGAGAAGTTGTGCAGTCTTCATGGGTGCGATTTTTCCCTCGGTCGAGAGGCCCGGCCGGAGCACCAACTCGCGCAAGGAGGGCGCCGCCTGCAGGGCAATGGCTTCAACTAGCGCCAATAGAGTTTCGTCGCCCGCAACGCCATCGCAGGGGGCGCGAGCATGAATTGCGGATTGGAAGGCGCGGGCCGGGCTCCTAGAGATGCAAGCCTCAAGAGGGCGGGAAGTAGGAAGGCGATGATCCAACCAGTACGCCAGATCTCGATCGGGGATATCGAGAAGGCACGGGAGCGCATCAAGGGAACGATCCTGAGAACGCCGCTCGTGAAGCTCGAGCTCGGACCCTCGATGCCGGACGTCCGCCTGAAGCTCGAAAATCTCCAGCCGACGAACGCCTATAAGATCCGTGGCGGTGCCAACGCCGTCGCGAGCCTCTCCGCCGAGGCGCGGGCAAAGGGCGTATGGACGATCAGCGCCGGAAATGCCGGGCAAGGCGTCGCTTATGCCGCGCGGCAGTTCAACATCCCCTGTACGGTCGTCGCCATCGAGACTGCGCCCCAGACGAAGCTCGACAGGATGCGAGCGCTCGGCGCGACCATTGTCCCGGTGTCCTACGACCGTGCGTGGGTGGCCGCCGAGAGCCACGAGTTCGAGGGATTGGACGGGACCTTCGTCCACCCGTTTGACAATCACGACTTCATCGCCGGCCATGGTACGATGGGCCTCGAGATCCTCGAGGACTGCCCCGACGTGAACACGGTCATTTGCGCGATCGGAGGCGGGGGGCTCATCACCGGGGTCGGGAGCGCAATCAAGGCGCGCAAGGCGACGGCGAGGGTGATCGGGGCGGAACCCGAGACCGCAGCTCCTTATGCCCTGTCCCTGAGGGAGGGCGGGCCCCGGAAATATCCCGGCTGGCAGGCATCGTTTGTCGATGGTGCCGGCGGCAAGAGCGTCACCGAGCGGATGTGGCAGCGGATGCGACCCGTCACTGACGGGACGATCACGGTGACGCTCGAGGAAACCCGCGAAGCGATGCGTCTCATTGCGGAAAAATCGCGCACCGTCGCGGAAGGTGCCGGGGCACTTGCGCTTGCTGCGGCATTGCGCGACCCCGCGCTTCCTGGTCCGATCGTCTGCGTCGTCTCGGGCGGCAACATCGACCTCGACAAGTTCGCCGAGCTCGTCACAGCCTGAGATTTCAGGCCTGGGGCTGACCAATCCCTCGGCGGCGCTTGGTTAAACCTCGGTAATCCGGCTGTTTTGACAGCTGGCGTTCAGACTGAGGCGATAGATTCGGAAGCGTCGGATCAACCAACAGTGAAAAGAGGGCCTTATGCGAAAAGCTCTTCTCCTTGCTGCGGGTCTGGGCGCCGTCACGGTTACTGGCGCTGCACTCGCCGCGAGCGGGGAAACTCACATGCTGAACGTACCGCTTCCTGACGGTGCGATTGCCCATGTCCAATATGTGGGCAAAGTCGCTCCGAGGGTCACGGTCTCCGAAGCGCCGGGCACGGACCAGTTCGGCCCGTTTGCGGTGCTCGACAGGAGCGCTTTCGACATTCAGCGGCAGATGGACGCGATGATGCGGCAGATCGGCGCGATGGCGTCCCAGCCCGCCACCGGTACATCGCGCTTGAACGTTGCTTCTTTCGGGAATGCTCCTGCCG
>DATMHD010000404.1:0-4310 GCA_035555075.1 Sphingomicrobium sp.
TGTCGGGGAGCCGCCGCGAGACGCGGGCGTCCTTCACCCAACCGTATCCAAGCAGTCGACTGCGGATCCCGGAGACGCTCACCAATGCCTGCGGCGCCTTGGTCGAGCCCGCCTCGTCGGCCGCACGGCGCAGCTCGTCGGTCACGACCGCATCGACGAGCGCCCGATTCATGTGGCTGATGCCGGCGATCTGGTAGCCGCTGACGGTGAAGCCTGCATGGCCGATTGCCGAACCCGCGGCCCGCTCGGCCTTCGCCGGGATGTCGAGCGCAATGAGGACGACGAGGCCAATGGCGAGCACGAAGGCGCCGAAGACGAGCCCGGCGACCTTGTTCACGCGCGCCTGGTCGACCGGCAGCCGCTTGGCGATCTTCTTGGGCACCGCAACCTTCGCGGGCTTTTTCGCTTTCGCGCGACCTGCGCCACCGCGCCTCACATGGGCAGCGCTCATTTCAACGCCTCATCGATCAGCCGCTCCACGAGCTCGCCATAACCGACGCCCTTGAGCTTGGCCTGCTCGGGCACAAGGCTGAGCGGGGTCATGCCGGGCTGGGTGTTGACCTCGAGCAAATAGATGCCGGCTTCACCGAGCTCGTCATCCCAGCGGAAATCGGACCGCGAGGCTCCCCTGCAGCCCAGCAGCGAGTGCGCGCGGGCCGCCATGTCCATCATCGCACTCGCAATTTCGAACGGCACCTGGGCCGGGCAAATGTGTGTCGTAAGCCCGTCGGTATATTTTGCGGCATAATCATAGAAGCCAGCATTGGGCTTGAGCTCAGTGACTGCGAGAGCCTGTCCTCCGATAACGGCGACGGTCAGCTCGCGGCCCTTGATGAATGGTTCGGCAAGAAGCTCATCGAACTCGTCCCAGGGGCCCGGGACGTCGTGCCCGATGGGATTGCCGTAATTGCCGTCCTCGGTGACAATGGCAACGCCGACGGAGGAACCCTCGTTCACCGGCTTCACGACATAGGGTCTTGGAAGGGGGTCCTCCTGGTGAAGGCTCTCGCTGGTGACGATCCGTCCCGCCGGCATCCGGATCCCGTGCGGCACCAGGACCATCTTGGTCAGTTCCTTGTCGATGGCGATGACTGACGTCTCGAGCCCGCTGTGGGTATATTTGAGGCCCATCAGATCCATCATCCCCTGGACCGTTCCGTCCTCGCCAGGGGTGCCATGAAGGGCATTGAAAACGATGTCGGGTTTCAACGTCGAAAGACGAGCCGCGACGTCGCGCTCCATGTCGAGCTCGGTGACGTTCGACCAGCCCCGCTCGCGCAGGGCTGCTGCAACGCCGGCGCCGCTCGTCAGCGATACGTCTCGCTCGGACGACCAGCCTCCCATCAGGACGACGACGTGAAGATCCTTGTTCATGGCTGGCCGACCCGCTGGATTTCCCATTCCAAGATGATGTGGGTTCTTGCCTCGACCCGACGACGGACTTCCTCGCCCAGCGCCTCGATGTCGGCACTTGTCGCGCTACCGAGATTGAGGAGGAAGTTGCAATGCTTTTCCGAGACTTGCGCATCACCGATCCGCAAACCGCGACAGCCTGCCGCGTCGATCAGCGCCCACGCCTTGTGTCCAGGCGGATTCTTGAAGGTCGAGCCTCCCGTCCGGCTCCGCAACGGCTGCGATTCCTCGCGCGCTCGAGCGATCGCGTCCATCTCCGCGCCAACGGCCTGCGGATCACCCCGACTTCCGCGAAAGACAGCCTCGACGACCACGGCGCCAGCGGGGATGTCGCTGTGACGATAGGTGTAGCCAAGCTTCTCGAGCGGCCATTCGACGATCTCTCCCGATCGAAGCACAATCCGTGCGGAAACGAGGATATCTTTCACCTCCCGACCGTAGGCCCCGCCGTTCATCCGGACGAAACCGCCAACCGTGCCAGGAATGCCTCGAAGAAACTCAAGCCCCGCAATGCCCGCGTCGCGCGCCGTCGAAGAGACGAGAATTCCGCTTGCGCCGCCGCCGCAGCGAAGCGTGACTTCGTCCACGCGCTCGATCCTGGAGAAGGCCTTGCCGAGTCTGACCACGACGCCCGGAACGCCACCGTCGCGGACGATGAGGTTCGAGCCGAGGCCGAGCGCCATGATGCTGGTTTGCGGATCAAGCTCGCGCAGCAGGTGAACGAGGTCGTTCTCGTCCCTGGGCTCGAAGAGCCACTCGGCATCGCCGCCGCTCTTGAACCAGACGAGCGGCGCAAGCGGCGCGTTCGGACTGAGCCGGCCGCGAACTTCGGGCATGGTCGCGACCACGCTCATTTCCTGGCCCTCGCTTCCCCGATGCCGTTGGCGAGCGCTGCCGCCCATTTCGTGATGTCGCCTGCGCCCATGCAGATGACCATGTCGCCCTTGGCGGCAAGGTCCCGCAGTTCGCGGCAGAGCTCATCAAGGCTGTCGACCGCACGAACCATCCGATGGCCGTGAGCGCGCAGACCCTCGGCAAGCGCGTTCGAATCCACTCCCTCGATCGGCTCCTCGCCCGCGGGATAGACGGGCGTGACAAAGACGATGTCGGCGTCGTTGAACGCGTTCTGGAACTCATCCATCAGCGACTGGAGACGCGTGTAGCGATGCGGCTGCATCACTGCGATTACCCGCTCCCCGGCGCCTTCGCGAGCAGCGGCGAGGACCGCGCGGATCTCGGTCGGGTGGTGCGCATAATCATCGATGATGATTGCGCCTTCCACCTCGCCGACCTTGGTGAAGCGACGCTTGACTCCTTCGAACCGTTCGAATCCGGCAACTATTGCCTCATCCGAAATCCCAAGCTCGAGCGCCACCGCAATTGCCGCAAGCGCGTTCTGGACGTTGTGCCTTCCGGGGATCGGAACCTGGACTGGGAGCGATCGCCGCTCCCCATCCTTGTCGAGGATGAGCGCGTCGAACTTCGTTCCACCGCCAATCGGCACCACATTGTCGGCGCGCACGTCCGCCAATGCGGAAAAGCCGTAGGTCACGATCCGCCGATCGCGGATCCGCCCGATGATGTTCTGGACCTCGGGATGATCAACGCACAGCACCGCAAGGCCATAAAAGGGGACGTTCTCGACGAATTCGACGAACGCGTCCTTCACCCGCTCGAAGGTGCCGTAATGCTCCAGATGCTCGGGATCGATGTTGGTGACGACTGCCATGGTGCCGTCGAGCCGAAGAAAGCTTCCGTCGCTCTCGTCGGCCTCGATCACCCACCAGTCGCTCTTGCCGAGGCGGGCGTTCGAGCCATAGCCGTTGATGATCCCGCCATTGATCACGGTCGGATCGAGCCCTCCGCTGTCGAGTAGCGCCGCAACCATCGAGGTCGTCGTGGTCTTTCCGTGCGTGCCGGCAACCGCCACTGTCTTCTGCATGCGCATCAGCTCGGCAAGCATCTCCGCCCGCCGGACGCGGGGGAGCCGGCGCTCGGCAGCCGCCTGGATCTCGGGATTGTTGTCCTTGATGGCAGTGGAACAGACCACGACTGCCGCATCGCCGAGATTGTCGGGCGAGTGGCCGATGCTGACGTGGATTCCCTCCTTGCGCAGCTTTTCGACAACGTAGCCATCAGAAGCGTCGGAACCCTGCACCTTGTAGCCAAGCCGATGCATCACCTCGGCGATGCCCGACATGCCAATGCCGCCGATGCCGACGAAGTGGATGGTACCGATGTCTGTGCCGAGGGCCTTCATCATGCCGGCATCGCCCCCTCGGGAGCTTCGACTGTCACCCGCGGAGTGAGCGCCGGCCCGACCGCGACTGGAGCGACACCGTTCCCGATCCGCTCGACGAGGTCTGCAAGATCGCGCGAAGCATGCGGGCGTCCGACTGACAGCGCCCGCGCAGCCGCGTTGTTGAGGGCGACCGGGTCCATCGCCAGCGCCTCGATCTGGCGCGCAAGGAGGTCGGGCGCAAAATTCTCCTGCTTGATCGAGCGTGCACCACCGGCCTTCACCATCTCGCGCGCATTTGCTGTCTGGTGGTCGTCGGTCGCGGCGGCGAACGGAACGAGGATCGCAGGCCGGCCTGCAGCGGTCAGTTCGGCGATCGTCGATGCCCCTGCCCGGCCGATCATCAGGTGGCAGTCACCAAGCTTGGCTGCCATGTCCTCGATATAAGTCATGAGCTCGGCTGGAATGCCGAGCGCCGAATATTGATTGCGAACCCGTTCGATGTCGTCGGGCCGGCATTGCTGGACTACCTGGAGACGCCGCCTCAACGAGGGCTCCAGCATGCCAAGACCGACAGGAACGACCTGACTGAGGATCGTCGCGCCCTGGCTTCCGCCAGTGACGAGGATCTTGAGCGGCGCGATCTCGTCGAACGGCG
>DATMHD010000405.1:0-2470 GCA_035555075.1 Sphingomicrobium sp.
CAGGAGCGTCATGGCAACAGCTGCGGAACCGGCGATGAAGCTTGACGTGCCGCTGGATGTGGAAGTGGGCTGGGGACCCAATTGGGGCGAGGCGCATTGAGCGACGCCCAACGGCTTGCGGCGAAGGAGAATCAGGCTCCAGATGCGGATATGGCGACGCTCGCTCGTGGAGGCCGCCTCAATGTATTCGGCTTTGTCCTCAGGCTCGCTGGACAGGTGCCGTTCCTCTTTATCGCGGGCCGCATCTACGGCGCTGCCGAACTCGGTCGCTTTGCCTACGCGGTACTGACCGTCGAATTTGCAGCTCAGCTTGCCGCGCTCGGCCTCAGGCGTGGACTTGCCCAGCTGCTGGCAAATGCGAAAAAGCCTCAGGCCGGCATCGTCGCCGACGCCCTGCTCGTTGCGGCGATCGGCTCAGCGCTCGGAATGGCGATCCTCTTCATCTTCCCGCGCGCCATGTATCCGACCACCGAGATTCACGGGCTTGACCGCCTTCTCGCCATAACGGTGATTGCGATCAGCTGGACCGACATCGCGCTCGCGGCGCTAGCCTATCGCAACGACGTCGCGTCAACCGTCCGCGCCCGGTCGGTAGTGGAACCCTGGACCATCAGCATCGTCGCGTTCCTGTGGTCCTATATTTCCCTCGATGACGGACTGATCATCTCCTACGTCTTCTCGAGAGTCGCGGCACTCGCTGCCTCGCTGATCCCACTTCTTCGATCGTACGGATTGCCGACAGGGTGGAAGCCCGACCTCGGCACTTCGTGGAGCACTGCCGTCCGGAACGTCCCGGTTGCCGCCGCCGACGCCGTTGAATGGGCTTCCCGGCGCATCGACCTCGCAGTCCTCGGCGCGTTCATGCCGGCAAGCTATGTGGGCATCTATTATGTCGCGCAGCAGGTCGCGACCCTTCCAGCAAAGCTGAAGACAAGCTTCGAGCCCGTGCTTGGTCCGGCAATCGCGCGCAATATCGCCGCCGGGGACCGACTGTCGGTCGCGCAGCAAGTCCGCCAGGTCACTTACTGGATCATCGCAGCACAACTCGGGATCGCTCTTGCGCTTGGGATTCCTGGCAGGGCCGTCATGGCACTTGTGGGCTCAGGGTTCACCGGCGGCACCGCCATGCTGGGCTTCCTCCTTGCAGCTGAGGTCATCGCCGCCGCTGCGGTTGTCAGCGAGGCAGCCCTGATCTTTGTCGCACGTACGCAAAACATGATGATCAGCCTTGTCATGCTTGCCCTCGAGGCCGGCCTTGCCGCGGGACTGATCCTCGCAATGAAGGCCGAAGGCCTGCCGCCGGCATTCCAGGCCACTGGGCCCGCAATCGGGCTCTGCGTCGCACTTGGCTTCGCGTCGATCACCAAATCATGGCTTCTCCGGAAGAAGCTGGATGCTCCTGTTTCAGGCTGGCGCTGGGATCTTGCCTGGGCGACGTCGGCCGGCATCGCGGTCGGGGCCGGCGTTCACTATCTGCTCCCGCAGACGCTTCAGCTGGTGCTCGGAGTACCTCTCATCATGGGCGCCTTCTTTGCGCTCCTTTGGACCAAGGGCTTCGGGCCGAAGGACCGGGAATTGTTCCGGCTGCGCAAGAGCGAGGTCAACGAACTGCGTGACGCCGAGGCCCGGGACCAGGTTGCGGACGATTTCGTCTGATCAGTGGCGGAAGTGCCTGACACCCGTGAAGAGCATTGCAAGCCCCGCCTCGTCGGCGGCCGCAATGACCTCATCGTCGCGGATTGAGCCGCCCGGCTGAATAACGGCCGTGGCTCCAGCCTCTGCAGCGGCGAGGAGACCGTCAGGGAAGGGGAAGAACGCGTCGGATGCGACAGCCGAGCCGATCGTGCGCGGCCTGGACCAGCCGTTGGCCTCAGCCGCTTCCATTGCGCGGATCGCGGCTATGCGGGCGCTGTCGCGGCGATTCATCTGTCCAGCGCCGATCCCTGCAGTTGCTCCATCCTTGGCGTAAACGATCGCGTTCGACTTGACGTGCTTGGCAACGGTCCACGCAAACAGGCAGTCGCGCAGTTCCTGCTCGGTCGGCTGCCGCTTGGTCACGCACCTAAGCTCGTCCCTTGTGACCATGCGATTATCGCGGTCCTGGACGAGAATCCCGCCCGTAATAACGGCAAGCGTCTGACCGTTCCGAGATGGATCCGGTAGATCGCCCGTAAGAAGCAGGCGCAGGTTCTTCTTCCGTGCAAAAATGGCCCGCGCCGCATTGTCGGCATCGGGAGCGACAACGACTTCGGTGAAGATGTCCGTGATCGCCTCGGCCGTCCTTGCGTCAAGCGGCTGATTGGTTGCGACGATCCCGCCAAATGCAGAAACGCTGTCGCAGGCGAGCGCCTCGCTCCAGGCATTGAACAGAGTCTCCCGGGTGGCCACGCCGCAGGGATTCGCATGCTTGACGATCACGACGGTGGGGGGGCCATTGCGGAACTCGGAGACGAGCTCGAGCGCGGCATTC
>DATMHD010000406.1:0-9603 GCA_035555075.1 Sphingomicrobium sp.
CCACCGGCGCTGCCACCAGGGATCGACGACTCCATGCACTCGCTCGTTAAAGGCGACGAGATCGGGCAGCGGCCACTCGGGAACGTTCAGGCGCTCGAATTTCATTGGGCGAAGCGTCTAGCGGGTTCGGAAGGCAGCGGGAAGTTATTAACGGCGTGCGTGGGCCGCAACGTCGGTTTCGATGGCCTGGGCGAGTGCAAGCACCATCTTGGCGCGTTCATTGGGGTTTCGCAAAAGCACCTCGTCGTCGGCATTGCTGAGGTATCCGGCCTCGAACAGCACCGCCGGCGCATCGGCACGGCGAAGCACATGGAAGGCCGCGAAACGGTGGGGATTGGGCCGAAGCTCGACCCTGCCCGAAGCCTTGTTCACGAGGCGGGTCGCAAGGTCTGCGGATGCGCTCATCTGGGCGCGCATCGCAAGATCGGCCAGCATGCCCTCGACCGAGCTTCCCTGCCCCATCGACCCGGAGTTGGCATTCTCGCGGGCGGCAAGCCGCGCTGCCTCGGCATCGGATGCGACATCGGAGAGTGAATAGACGCTCGCCCCGCGGGCGAGCGCATTGGCGGCGCTGTCAATATGGATGGAGACGAACATCGCCGCATTTAGGCGGCGCGCGACCGCCGCCCGGTCATCGAGAGTGAGATAGCGATCGTCGTCCCGCGTCATCGCCACGCGTACACGGCCACGCTTCACAAGCTCGTCGCGAAGTGCCTGGGCAAGAGCAAGGGTGAGCTCTTTCTCGCGAACCTGCCCGGAAACGCTTGTTGCTCCAGGGTCCCGCCCGCCATGACCCGCATCGACGACCACGATCGCGCGCCCCTTTGCGACCGGAGAGCCATAGATGTGGTCGTTTGCAGGTGGAGGAAGATTAACGGTGAGGCTGGACTGAGCGGCGGCGTCGCTGCCGCGTCCGACGAGGAGCACGACGAGCGCAATCGCAGCGACAGCAGTCACGGCAGCGCCTGCAACGGCGTGGCGCCTTGCCCTCCCCTCGATCATCGCCCTCAACCAAGTCATTGAACCGAAACGCTTGTATCACGTCATTTTAGTTAATGGAAAATTGCCCTTCGTGTGTGCAAGCGAGAAATGTGCCCGTTCCGACGTTCGGAAAGCCTGTTTACTGCCGTTGCGCCGGTTGCGGCAGGCACCCCTTGATGCTAACCGGATGGAGATCTTCGGCACTCGCCGGAGAATATTGGCCCGGCGGGTGCGATGAGCCTGGGCCCCACGAGGTTGACGCTCGAATGATGCCACAGAACGCCCAACGTCCGCTCCACAAAGGTGCGGCCGGCGCGTTCCCCGTGCACTGCTGCCGGATGGCTCATCGAGCAGAGGCGCTTTCCACTAATCATGCCTTCGCCATCAACGAAGGCGCCAATTTTGCGCGCCGTAGCGACGTTTCGCTGCCCAGGCGCGCCCGGAGAATATTCAATGTCCATGCGCATGCTGATCGATGCGCGCCACCCGGAAGAGACCCGGGTAGCGGTCGTCAAAGGAAACCGGATCGAGGAGTTTGACTTCGAATCCGCCGAGCACAAGCAGCTCAAAGGCAATATCTATCTTGCCAAGGTTACCAGGGTAGAACCGTCGCTCCAGGCGGCGTTCGTTGATTATGGCGGCAACCGTCACGGTTTTCTGGCCTTCAGCGAAATCCATCCTGATTATTATCAGATCCCGAAAGCCGACCGCGAGGCGCTCCTTCGCGAGGAAGCCGAGCACGCCGCCGAGGAAGAACGGCTTCGGTCGGCCGAGTTCGACGACAGGAATGACGACGAACATTTCGAAGATGATTTCGACGAACCCGGCGACGAAGTCGAAGGCGGAACCGAGGAAGCGGGGACGGGTTCTGCCCGCTCGCCCGTCGACGAAACCGCCGCCGACGAGCTTCGCCGCAAGCGCCAGAATCTGAGACGCCGATACAAGATCCAGGATGTGATCCAGCGTCGCCAGGTGCTGCTGGTGCAGGTGGTCAAGGAAGAGCGCGGCAACAAGGGCGCGGCACTGACGACCTATCTCAGCCTTGCCGGCCGTTATTGCGTGCTGATGCCCAACACCAGCCACGGCGGGGGAATTTCGCGGAAGATCTCGAACGGGGCTGACCGCAAGCGCCTCAAGTCCATCATGACGGATTTGAAGTTGCCCACGACAATGGGCCTCATTGTCAGGACTGCAGGGCTTTCGCGCACCAAGACCGAGATCAAGCGTGACTTCGACTATCTTGCGCGCCTGTGGGATGAAATCCGCGAGCGAACGCTCTCGAGCACTGCCCCGGCACTCATTTATCGCGACAGTGACCTCATCAAGCGCGCGATCCGCGATCTTTACCACCGCGAGATCGAGGAAGTGATCGTCGAGGGCGAGGAAGGCTTCAAGGCCGCTCGCGGCTTCATGAAGCTCCTGATGCCTAGCCACGTGCGTCGGGTGAAGCTGCATAGCGAGACGACACCTCTGTTCCAGCGCTGCGGCGTCGAGGACCAGCTGAACGCCATGTATCAGCCGATCGTGCAGCTGAAGTCGGGTGGCTATTTGGTCATTAATCCCACCGAGGCGCTGGTTTCGATCGATATCAACTCGGGACGTTCGACACGCGAGCACAACATCGAGCAGACCGCCTACAACACCAATCTCGAAGCTGCGCAGGAAGTTGCGCGCCAGCTCCGCCTGCGAGACATGGCGGGCCTCATTGTCATCGACTTTATCGACATGGAACAGTCGAGCCATGTCCGCAAAGTCGAGAAGGCGATGAAGGAGGCGCTGAAGAACGACCGCGCCCGCATCCAGGTCGGCCGGATCTCGAGCTTCGGGCTCATGGAGATGAGCCGCCAGCGACTGCGCACCGGGGTTCTTGAAGCCTCGACCAAGCCCTGCCCCCATTGCGACGGCACCGGCCTGATGCGGACGGCCGCATCGGCGGGCCTGTCAGCCCTGCGCATTCTGGAGGATGAAGCTGCGCGGGGACGCGGCGAGCGCATCTGTCTTCGCGCCGGCAAGGAAGCCGCCGTCTACGTGCTCAACAAGAAGCGCGCCGAACTTGCAGACATCGAAGAGCGCTACGGAGTCGCCATCGAAGTCATCATCGACGAAAGCTTCGAAGGCGCCCGGATGACCGTCGACAGCTCCGGTCCGAGGCCGGTCGCCGTGCCGCGCGCTGCCCCGCCCGTAACCGAAGCGGAACCTGACGAGGATTTCGAAGCCGAGGCGATCGAGGACGAGGACGACGACGAGGAAGCAGAGGCCCAGGAAGGCCGGAGCGAAGGTGACCGCCAGGGTCGCCGTCGGTGACGCCGACGCCGGGGTGGCCGCGGCCGCGGCCGCCGGGAAGGCGGCGAGCCGGTCGAGGCCGGCGAAGCCGTTGCGCTCGAAGCCGAAGCCGAGCCGGTCGAAACGAGCGAAGATGCTCCGCCCCAAGCGACCGGCGAAGAGCCTCGCGAGGCGGGCAAGCGCCGTCGGCGCCGCCGCGGCCGCGGTGGTGGCGCCGCTGCCCAGGAAGCCGAAGGAGAGCAGGAAGGCCAAGTTGAAATCGAGCCGGCGAGCTCGCCGATGGTCGAACGGCCCGTGGACGAGGAACCGGCAATCGCTGCAACGGAGGCTCCGGAGGAGCCCAAGCCTGCGGCGCCCAAGCGCGGCCGCCGCAAGAAGGCGGAGGCCGAGGGGACCTTGAGCGAGCCCGCTCCGGCGCCTCCGGAAGCCCCGCCTGCCGAAACATCCGAAGAGGCACCTCCAGCGGAGAAGCCTGTGCGCAAGCGGCGCTCGAAGAAGGCCGAGGTCGCGGAAGACAGGGCGGCATCGGAGCCCACTCCTGAGCCGGCGCCTCCCCCTGCCCCAAACAACGATACGGTCGACGAGCAGACCGGAGAACTCCGGCGCGGCTGGTGGCAGCGCACGTTCGGCTGAGCGACGCTGAACAGCGGTTTTCATGCCGCATTCAGACGGGCCAATGCTAAGCGGGCAGGCGATGAAGAGGTCGCCTGCCCGTCTTGCGCGCCTATTTGTGATGACGCTTGTCCTCGCGACGGCAACTGCACAGCCAGCCCTCGCCCAGCAGGATTCGGCCCCGCAGATCCTTCGCGACACCGAAACCGAGCTGATGTTCAAAGAGATGTCGCGACCGCTGATCATTGCTGGCGGCCTCGACCCCAACAGCGTCAAGGTTGCACTTCTCAACGACCCCGAGATCAACGCCTTCGTTGCAACGGGGCAGACGGTCTATGTCCAGTCCGGACTCCTTGAGGATACCGACAACGTCAATCAGCTACAGGGTGTCGTCGCCCACGAGCTAGGACACGTGATCGCGGGCGATGCGATCCGGAGCCAGGAGGGAGAGAAGCAGGCGATCGGCATCAGCATTCTCTCGCTCGTCCTTGGGGCGGTAGCTCTCGCCGCCGGCGGCGGAGAAGCCGGCCTCGGGATCATGCAGGCGGGTCAGCGGGCTGCCCTTGGCGAATTCATGGCCTTCACGCGCGGGCAGGAAGCAACTGCTGATGCTACCGGCATGCGCCTTCTTTCGAAGGCCGGCGTCAGCGGCAAGGGCATGCTCGATTTCTTCAGCAAGCTGCAGAATCTCGAATATCGGCTCGCTATCTACTCCAAGGACAGCTTCGATCGTGACCACCCGCTCTCTTCGGAACGCATCCAGGCGCTCGGCCAGACACTGCGTGCGGACCCATCCTGGGGTAAGCCTACGGACCCTGAACTCGAAGCCCGCTTCCAGCGCGTAAAGGCGAAGCTGCTCGGCTACATCGATCCCAAGCAGGCCGTGATCAAATATCCCGAAAGAGACCAGAGCATCCCGGCGCATTATGCGCGCGCTTATGCCTACCACCTCGGGGGCTATCCCGACAAAGCCATCGCCGAGGCAGACGCGTTGCTTGCAAAGGACCCTCGTGACCCCTTCTTCCTCGAGCTCAAGGGCCAGATCCTGCTAGAAAGCGGGAAACCGCAGGAGGCCATACCAGTCCTGCGCGAGGCCTCCCGGCGATCGGGCGACGCGCCGATGATCGCTGCGATGCTGGGCCACGCGCTGGTCGCAACCGAAGACCCCAAGAATTTTCCGGAAGCGAAGCAGATATTGAAGGTCGCAGTGAACCGCGACAACGAGGACCCCTTTGCCTGGTACCAGCTCGGGGTCATTTACGATCGTGAGGGTGATCAGGCCCGTGCGTCACTCGCGACGGCCGAACGGAGCAATCTCCAGAATGATCCGAAGATGGCTCTGGCGAGCGCGCAGATGGCGATGAAGGGAATTCCTGCGGGAACTCCTGATTATCTGCGCGCCCAGGACATCGCGATGGTCTCGCGCGCGGAGCTTGCGAAGAAAGACAAGAAGTATCGCGACAAGAAAGACCTCAGCGAGTGAACGGGGCCAAGGTGCCCGGACGTCTGGGCGGTTTAGGTGCGGCATTGACTGGCGGGATAATCGGGTCGGCTCTCACCGCTGCCCTGCTGCTCTTCGCAGCCCCGGGAGTGCTCAGCAGCAAGATCGTCCGGGAGGGCCTTCTTTCCGACCCCGCCATCCTCACCGATGCCATCTCGGCGCTTCGGGACGCGCAATATGCGCCCGTCCTCGCTGCCAATCGAACCGTGATCGAGACTCCGTTTGCAAGCTCCTGGAAGGGCGCTGCGAAACCCGACGTCACGCTTGTCGAATTCTTCGACTATGCCTGCCCCTATTGCAAGGCGAGCAACCCGAGCATCGATAGACTGCTGAAAGAGGACAAGGGTCTCAGGGTCGTCTACCGCGAGCTGCCGATCCTGGGCCCGGAGAGCGTAGCGGCGGCCCGTCTGTCCCTGGAGGCGAGCAAGCTTGGTCGTTTCGCGGCCTTCCATGATACGTTGTGGGCAAACGGCCGACCGGCTCCAGACACGAACGCCAAGGCCGCTCAAGCGGCTGGACTTGCGCCCCCGCTTCGACCCGATCCCGCGATCGATGCCGAACTCAGTCGCAACATGAAGCTCGCCGCCGAGCTTGGCGCCACCGGCACCCCCTTGTTCGTGGTAGGCGACCGAGTGATGAACGGAGCGGTCGGCTACGACATGCTCAAAGAGGCGATTGCCAGGGCAAGGACGAAGGCCTGAACGTTTGCAGAAAGCCCGGGCGAGATCGTCGAGAGACGCTCCCTCCGGTTGACTCTTGAAGCGCCTGCCGCTGAGTTGTCCCAATGGAGGGGAATTCATGCGCAAGGCTTTGTCTTTCTTAATTATTGCCGCCGCCGCCGCGGGAGTTGGCGGAGTTAGGGCCGAGACTTTGGGCGATCCCTATCTGTGGCTCGAGGAAGTCTCTTCGCCCAAGGCCCTCGAATGGGTCGAGGCGCATAATGCGAAGTCGACTGCCGTTCTCCAGGCGGACCCACATTACCAGCGCTTCTACTCGCAGGCGCTCGAGATCCTGCAGGCCAAGGACCGGATTCCCACCGGCCAGTTCATCGGCGGACAAATTTACAATTTCTGGCAGGACAATGACCACGTCCGCGGCCTTTGGCGGCGGGCCAGCGCGCAAAGCTATGCGACCGGCAAGCCTGAATGGGAGACGGTCCTGGATCTCGACGCTCTCGCCGCATCCGAAAAGGCGAACTGGGTATGGAAGGGTGCCAATTGCGCCCGGCCGCTTGAACGTCGCTGCCTGATCCATCTGTCCGACGGCGGCGAGGACGCAGTGACCGTCCGCGAGTTCGATCTCGGATCCAAGTCATTCGTCAAGGGCGGCTTCGTGCTGCCCAAGGGCAAGCAGCGCGTCGACTGGGAGAATGAGAACACATTGCTGCTGTCGCGGGAGTGGAAGCCGGGAGATCTGGGTCGCACCGGCTATCCGTACATTGCCAAGCGCATCCAGCGCGGCAAGCCGCTCTCGAGAGCCGCAGAAGTCTTTCGCGGCAGTCCAAAGGACGGCGGTTATGGAGTGACACCGTACGTACTCCGTGATGCGCAGAACCGGACGCTCTCGCTCATCGACCGCCCGCTCGATACCTTCCGCTCCGAGACCTATGTCCTTGGCCCCAAGGGTCCATGGCGCCTCGCGATCCCCGCCAAGGCGCAGCCGATCGACATGCTGGACGGACGGGTCATCATCCGCTCGCAAGAATCATGGTCAGCCGGTGGGAAGAGCTTCCCCGCCGGCAGCCTCCTGTCCGTGGACGTTGTCCAGCTGAAGGCGGATCCCGCGCATCTGAAACCGAGGCTGATCTACAAGGCTGCCCCTCGCGAAGCGCTGCAGGGCGCCTCGGCCGCGAAGGACGTGCTGCTTGTCTCCATCCTCGACAATGTGAGGGCGCGAACCCTCGTTTATCGAGCGGGACCAGGCGGTAGCTGGACGCGGGCTCAACTCGAGCTACCCGATAATTCTACGATCGGCATCGCCGATACCAGCCACACCGACGACCGCGCACTGCTGACGGTTGCGAACTTCCTCACTCCGCCCTCGCTCTGGCTTGCGGATGCGGCAACCGGGAAAGCGAACCAGATCTACCAGCAGCCAGCGAAATTCGATGCTTCCAACCTGGTTGCCGAGCAGCACGAGGCAGTTTCGAGCGACGGCACCAAAATTCCCTATTTCCTGGTCCATCGCCGCAACATTAAGCTCGACGGCAACAACCCGACGTTGCTGTACGCCTATGGCGGCTTCGAGGTCAGCCAGACGCCTTCCTATTCGGCGACCACGGGCAAGCTGTGGCTCGAGAATGGCGGCGTCTACGCCCTCGCCAACATTCGCGGCGGCGGCGAGTTCGGCCCGGCGTGGCACGAGGCCGGGCTCGGGACCAGGCGTCAGATCGTCTACGACGATTTCGCAGCGGTCGCGAAGGACCTGATCGCAACGCGCGTGACGAGCGCGCGGCGCCTCGGCATCCGTGGAGGCTCGAACGGGGGCTTGCTCATGGGCGTCGAATTCACCGAGCACCCCGAGCTCTGGCACGCCGTCGTGATCGATGTGCCGCTCCTCGACATGATCCGCATTTCCAAGATCGCCGCCGGCGCATCATGGGAAGGCGAATATGGCAGCGTCGATGACGACCCCGCGGTGCGCGCCTTCTGGGAGAAGACGTCGCCCTACCAGAATTTGCGGGCCAACATCTCCTATCCCATGCCGTTCATCTTCACGACAACGAAGGACGACAGGGTCGGTCCGCAGCATGCACGCAAATTTGCTGCCCGAATGGAGGAGATGGGTCTTCCCTTCTATTATTACGAGAATACCGAGGGAGGCCATGCGGCGGGAGCGAACCTGCGGCAGACAGCCCACACCACTGCGCTCGAAATGACCTATCTTACCCGGAAGATCATGGAGCCGGTCGAGCCGGCACCCTGATCCGGCCGACAAGGACGGCAGCACGCGGCGACCATGATCGCCGCGGCGTGCCGCAACCTCAGCCTACTGGTCCTTCCCCTTGAAGCCCTGGGCAACGACGTACCATTCGCTCGAATCCTTCCGGCTGGCCGGCGGCTTGGCGTGCTTGACGGTCGCGAAGCTCCGTTTCAGCTCGGCAACAAGCTGGTGGTCGGCCCCGCCAGCAAGCACCTTGGCGACATAGGCGCCGCCCGGACGCAGGACATCGCGCGCGAACTCGAGGCCGGCCTCCACGAGCGCCATGGTTCGAAGGTGATCTGTCTGCTGATGGCCCACCGTATTGGCTGCCATGTCTGAAAGGACGAGGTCCGCAGGTCCGCCCAATGCCTGCTGCAATTGGGCCGGCGCCTCCTCGTCCATGAAATCGAGCTGGAGAATCGTAACACCGTCGATTGGGTCCGTCGGCAAGAGGTCGATGCCGACCACATTGGCATTTGCTGCCCTGCGCCGGACGACCTGGCTCCAGCCGCCAGGTGCGACACCAAGATCGACGACGGCCCTGACGCCTCTGAGAAAACCAAAGCGTTCGTCGAGCTCGAGCAGCTTGTAAGCTGCCCGGCTGCGGTAATTCTCCGCCTTTGCCCGCGCGACATACGGGTCATTGAGCTGTCGTTCGAGCCAGCGGGTCGAAGAGACCTTGCGTCCCTTCGCGGACTTAAGTCGCTTCACAATTGCCAGCCGTCGCGCGCCATCAGTGAACGCAGAATCCCCTCGCGGATGCCGCGATCCGCAACCCCGAGGTTCTTGGCTGGCCAGATTTCCATGATTGCTTCGAGAATCGCACAGCCCGCGACGACAAGGTCGGCGCGTTCGTTCCCGATGCATGGCAAGGCCGATCGCTCCCCGTAATCCATTCCCGCGATCATCCCGCTGATGTTCTGCATGGCTTCGATCGGGACATGGAGCCCATCGACCGCTCGTCGGTCATAGGATGGCAGGGCCAAGTGGACGCTTGCAAGCGTTGTGACCGTGCCGCTTGTCCCAAGGAGGCGAATACCCTCGCGGTTCTGGGGCAGCATCGTCGCGAAATTGGCGAAAGCGCGACGGGCGCGCTCACGCATGCGCATGTAGGCCTTCACTCGGTCCGGTCCTTCGAGTGCTTCCTTTCCCTCACTTTCGGTCAAGGACACCACTCCCCATGGAGCGCTCCACCAAGCGCGGATTCTCGGAGTGCCTTCCTCCTGATCGACGAGAACCAGCTCGGTCGACCCCCCGCCGATGTCAAAGATCAGCGCAGGCCCGTCGCCGGGCTCCAGCAGCTT
>DATMHD010000407.1:0-3185 GCA_035555075.1 Sphingomicrobium sp.
CAACCCCGTCTTCCTGCGCATCCCGTTTGCGGCGTCGGTGATCTACAGCCCGCTCCTCGCGATCGGGGCCTATCTTGCTCTTGGACTTGCAGTGCTCGGGTCGCGGATGCTGTTCCCGAGGAAGCCCCAAGTCGAACAGCCGGTCGAGGAGCTTGTCGAACCCGCGAACGAAGTTCAGGAATTCGCGAAAGCCGCTTAATATTCCCCGCGCGCTTCGGCCCGCGCCTCGAGCAGATCAAAAAGGGCGCGGTGCTGGAGCAGCAACTGCTCGCCGCCGAATGCCAGGGCACGAGTGCTTGCCGGCGTCTCTGCTCCCCGTTCGATGATCGCGACCACCGAAGGCTCGTCCGGAAGCGAGGGAGCCGGCGCTTCCGTCCCGACCCGCGCGGCAGCGCGGTCGAGGAGACGCCGGATCGGCCACCAGTCGCCGACTAGAGCCGTCGCCGCGCCAAGGGCGCATCCGTTTCGCTCGGACATCGCAAGAGTTTCGAGGGCGTGACGCGCTGCCGCCAGGCTGGCCTCGGTCTCGGCGGCGCCTGGAGTGCTTGGAAGAGGTCCGACCTCGGCCGTCAGGCGCACGACATAGAGACGCACGCGCTCGAAGCCTTCGCACGCGCGCGAGAGCCACTCATGGGCGGGTCCCTTGGGACAACGCTGCAACGCAATCTCGACGAGCCCCGGATAACGACCATGAAGGTTGCAAAGGAGGTGGACAGCGTCCGCGAGATCGCGGCCTGAATGGCGGCCCGACGCCTCGAGAAGCGCATTGAGGTATGGATGACGAGCACATCCCTCGCCGGCAACCCGTGCGAGCTGGGCTTCGGCAACGCTGAACTCGTGCTGGCCGACGGCCCGATTGATGGCCATTCCTTACCCCTTGTTCTGGGCCTTAGACCGCCCTTGTCCCGCATGGTCCTAACGCAAGGGCGTAAAGACGAGGTTTATGCAGGGGTAAGCTTTCAGGAACCCTGTTCGATAATCAGGCGAGGCCCCTCGCCTGGCTTCGTCTTCGTCAGTCGTCCCGGTACGCAAGTTCGAAATTGCCCCAGCGCTGACCCTTGATCCACAGTGGCACGAATACGTTCTTCACCGGAATGTACTTGTCGCCGAGCTCCATGCGGTAGGTCGCAAGTGTCGCCGGACGCTCGCTTGCAAGCGCCATCCGGGTCGTGTCGTCGATGAGGATCCGCCGGTTCCGGGAATGCTCGTCGTTCCAGACGGGATCCGGACCCTGCGGATGGCTGCGCTTGCTAAGATGCGTCGGAAGATAGCCGTTGAGGTCGCCGATGGCGCAGCCGATGACACGCGAATCGGAGCTTTCGCTGCGATCGAGGATCGGCCGCACGACGCGGTCGGCAGTATCGTTGAAGCGCACATTGTACTGGACCGGGTTCGAGCCCTCCACGACCTGGTAGTCGCGGTCGAACACGTCATCGAGGGTCACTTCGCCAGCGTCGATCGAATGTTCGATCGCGCTCTGGATCTGCCGGCAGGTTTCCTGCGCCTTCAGGATGAAGGGCGTGTCATCGATTTCGGCACCCGAATTGGCAAGGGTATCAAGCATCGTGTTTGACAGCATCTCGAGGTGCGCGAGGCGCTTCTCGGCAGTCAGCAGCTCCTTGCCGTTATCGCGTGCATCCGCGGCAAAGTCGGTAAGGCCCGCCTTCACCCGATCGACGCTGGTCTGGATCATGCTTGTGGAATGGGCGATGCCCTCCGTTTGGCGATCGACCATCCCGACGATTTCGCTCACTTCCCGAACCGTCTCGCTGATCGTTCCGAAACCGGATTGCGCGACGCGGCTTCGTTCGACGCCTGTCTTGATCTCGGCGGTGACTGCCCCTGCCTCGCGGGTCAGCTCGCCAATCGTCGAGGCGATCTGGCTGGTCGCTGCGCGCGTGTCGTGTGCAAGCTTCTTCACTTCGGCAGCAACGACAGCAAAGCTTCGGCCGGCATCGCCAGCACGCGCAGCCTCGATCGTCGCGTTCAATGCGAGCATGTTCGTCTTGCGCGCGATCGTCTCGATCGTCGAGGAGACGGTCTGCACCTGGTTCATCGCCGCCGCGAAGCCTGCCATGCGCTGACCAAGCTGGACGACGAGATCGGTGAGGCCCTTGAAGCTCTCGATAGTTCCCTCGATCGCCTCGCGACCGCTCTCGAGCTTGGCCTTGGCCTGCTCGGAGAGGAGCCGTGCCTCGTCAGTGGAATCGCTGACGCGGGCCTGATCGCCGAGCAGCCGCGTCGTCACCTCCTCGAGCTGATCGAGCATCCGCATATGCTCGCCGATGCGGGTGGCGACGCCCTGGACGTATCCGGCGACATCGCTGCATTCCATCGACAGAGACCCGCAGTCGCGCGCTACCGCGCGGATTGCATTTTCCGTAACTTCCTCGATACCGTGCGTGGCCATCGACGGCGCGCTCCCAGCCAATTCCTTTGACGCTCGATAACGATGAACCTCCTACTTCTTCGTTAACCACGCGGAAGGTTCAGTAGAGAAGAAAGTCCGTCCGCTCTTCTGCCCAGGCCTGCTCGTCGGGAACGGTGAGCGCATCGAGATCGCCAGGAGCAGCGCTTCCATCGTCGACCCACTCGCGAAGGAGTGGCGAACCATTGATGACGTCGATCGCGAGCTTGTCGAACACATATTCGTAAGGGAAATCACGCCAGAGCGGATAGTCCGGGTAAAGCCGGCGGATCGCCTTGAAGGCAAGGGCCTGCAGCCTCCACGGCTTGAATTCGAAATGGTCGTAGAACGATCCCTCGGCATGGATGAAGAGGCCGCGGCACATCTCTCCCACGTGCTTGTGGAACGTCGGCTGGAACGTGATGTCACGAAGCTTGCAGCCGGCGAGCCATTCGGGAGCAAGGCGCTCCATCTCGGCAAGGATCTTCAGCGGCTCCAGGCCTGGCGCACCGAACAACTCCAGCGGCCGGGTTGTCCCCCGTCCCTCGCTCAGCGTGGTGCCCTCGAGCATGACGGTGCCCGCATAAGCGCGTGCCATGTTGAGATTGGCAGCGTTCGGGCTCGGATTGATCCAGACCCGCTCGGGGGGCCAACCGAAACCCGGGCCATCGGGTTTCCACCCGTCCATTTCGATGACGCGGTAGTCAACGTCGAGATCGAAGCGCCGGATGAACCAGTGGCCAAGTTCGCCAAGGGTCATGCCGTGGCGCATCGGCAT
>DATMHD010000408.1:0-5426 GCA_035555075.1 Sphingomicrobium sp.
GGTCTTCCCCCAGGCGAGGGCCGGACTCGAAAGCAGAACCGCCGCCGAGGCGGCAACCAACAACCATGGCTTCATCGCGGGATACTCTTTAAGTTTCGAACTCGCCTAGCGCATGCCCCGTGCAGCCGCTTAAGGACAAGAGCATGACAGATGAACAATTGCTTGAACTCGCCCGGGAAGCGGCGACCAAGGCCTATGCTCCTTATTCCAAATTCAATGTCGGCTGCGCCATAGAATCCGTAGACGGCGACGTGGTGACCGGCGCCAATCTTGAAAACGCCTGCTACCGCCTCGGCATGTGCGCCGAGCAGAGCGCGCTCAGTGCCGCGCAGCACCGCTTCGGCCTCGCGAAAGTGAAAAGGATCGCCGTCGTCGGGGGCAGCGGGATCATCGTCTGCACGCCATGCGGCGGCTGCCGCCAGGCAATCCTCGAAGCCGCGCAGCTTGGCGGCATCGATGTCGAGATCCTCTGCGGAAGCGGCGACGGTTCAAGCTTCGAGCGGCACCGGATCGGCGAGCTCAATCCGTTCGGGTTCGGACCCGCCTCGCTTGGACTTCCCTCCTAGCTATATTCCCTGACGTAGGCGTCGACATCCTCGTCGACCGGCTCGACCCCGACGCCCGTCAGATGATCGGATTCGAACTCGATGAACTGGACCGCAAGCCGGCGGCGAAGATCAAGGCTTGCGTGCCGCCTAAAATCGGTGAGGCCCTGGCGTTCCTCTTCGGCCATGTGGTCGCTGTTCGCTTTGTTGCACGCCGCGACCGCCTCGAACCAGTCCTTTGATCCGGGCTCGAAGCGGTCGACCTTCTCCGCCGTATCCCTGATCTCGTTATGGTCCTTGATTGCGTCTCGCGTCTCCGCGGACGGGCTCTCGTCGTCGGCGCCGCGACCGATCTTCAAAAGCTCCGGGTAGAAGAAGCGCTCCTCGGCAAGAGCGTGCGTGTCGAGAAGAGCCCTCAGCCTCGTCCAGACAGACTTAAGGCTCGCCCCCTCATCTTCCTTTAGCTCATCGATGAGGGCGAACAGGCGCCGCTGCTCGGCGTGGTCGTCGGCGATGAGCTGGGTGATGTCCATGGCGGTCCTCCGTGCATGAGCGAAGACGTGTCCCCCGCTTTGCTAAGATCAAACGAGCTTAATCTCCCGAAGCCGCTCCTGCAGATAATCATTGGCGGTGATGGGGGGCCACTTGGCCTCCTCGCCCGAAGGAACGGTTTCCGGAAGGGCCTCGATGAGGAAGTCCGACCGGAAATGGAGGAAGAAGGGCATGGAATAACGCGCATGCGCTGCGCGATCGGGCGCGGGATTGACGACGCGGTGGGACGTCGAGCGAAGCTTTCCGTTCGTCAGGCGCTGCAGCATGTCCCCGATGTTGATCACGAGTTCGCCGGGCCTGGGCGAAACCGGAATCCAGCGGTTGTCCGTCGTCAGGAGTTCGAGGCCGGCTTCCTCGGCACCCAGGAGCAACGTGATCGCATTGATATCCTCGTGCGCGCCGGCACGGATATGCTCGCCCGTGGGCTCGGGCTGCGGCGGGTAATGAAGCGCCCTCAGCACCGAATTCCCCTCGTGCACCGCGTCTTCGAAATAATCCTCCCCGATCCCGAGGTAGCGCGCGATCGCTTTCAGGATCTTGAGGCCGGTCCGGTCGAAGGTCGCGAACAGCTCGAGGAACGTATCCTTGAAGCTCGGGACTTCGGAGGGCCAGAGATTGGGGGGCATGTGATCACTGAACCGGTGTCCCGCCGGAAGATCCCGGCCCACGTGCCAGAACTCCTTGAGGTCGTGCGCCTTGTGGCCCTTGGCAGTCTCGATCCCGAAGGGCGTATAACCCCTCGCGCCGCCTCCGCCGGGAACGAGATATTTGCGCTTCACATCCTCGGGAAGCGCGAAGAAGGCCTTCGCTTTCTCTTCGGCGCGGTGGATCAGCTCATCGGGAATGCCGTGGTCGGCGATGATCGCAAAACCGTAGTCCTCGAAGCTCCGTCCGAGCTTGTCGGCGAATTGTTGCGGGTCGCGGTCGGCATCCTTGAGCGAAACGGATGCGATATTGTCAGCGCTGATCGTTGCCATGACCTCGCTCTCTACCTGTCATTGCGAGCGAAGCGAAGAACAGTTCAAAAAGGATTTCGCCGCTTCGAGCCCGCCGTGCGGCCGACGCTGCCCTTAGGGAAGCATGAGGCCGGCAAGTGCCGCACTCATGAGATTTGCAAGGCTTCCCGCAAGGAGCGCGCGAATGCCAAGCCTCGCGATGACCGGACGCTGGTTGGGCGCAAGGCTGCCGGTCACCGCCATCTGGATCGCGATCGAGCTGAAATTCGCAAAGCCGCAGAGCGCGAAGGTGACGATCGCGCGGCTGCGCGCGCTCAATGTCACGGGGTCCATCTTCCCAAGCTCGATGAAGGCGACGAATTCATTGAGGACGAGCTTCGTGCCGAACAGGCCGCCGGCGGTCCCCGCTTCCTGCCAGGGCACGCCGATGAGGAACATGACGGGCTGGAACACATAGCCGATCAGCCGCTGGAAGCTAAGGTCGGAGATCCCCACCATATTGCCCAGGCCGCCAAGAATGCCGTTCGCAAGCGCGACAAGGGCGACGAAGGCAAGGACCATCGCGCCCACCGCCACCGCAAGCTTGACGCCCGTCTGGGCGCCCTGCGCCGCGGCCATGATGATGTTCGCCGGCTGCATTCCTTCTTCGAACGTCTCGGCAACGTCGACCTTTGCGTCCTCGGTCTGGTTCGAATCGCCAGGCTCATCGGGCATGATCATCTTGGCCATGAGAATGCCGCCGGGCGCCGACATGAACGCGGCCGCGAGGAGGAAGGGGAGGTAGCTTGCGCCAAGAAGGCTAGCGTAAGCGGCAAGGATCGTCCCCGCGACGCCCGCCATTCCAACGCACATGACGGTGAACAGGCGCGACGGCGGAAGCGCCGCAAGATAGGGCCGGACGACGAGCGGCGATTCGGACTGGCCAACGAAGATGTTGGCCGCGGCCGACAATGATTCGACCCGGCTGATCCCCGTGACCCAGCCAATCGCTCCGCCCACCCAGCGGACGATCCGCTGCATGATCCCGAGATAATAAAGGATCGCGACGAGCGAGGCGAAGAAGATGATGACCGGGAGCGCAGCGATTGCGAACGTGTGCGCAAGGGGATTGGATTCGCTCGGCCCGAACAGGAATTCGGTTCCCTTGGTCGCATAGCCAAGAAGATTGCCGACGCCGTTCGACAGGGTCTGGATGCCGGCCCGGCCCCAGCTCGTATAGAGGACGAGGAAGGCGATCGCCGCCTGCAGCGCAAAAGCCGGGCCGACCACGCGGATCCGAATCGCCTTCCGGTTCGTCGAGAGTGCAAAGGCGATCGCGAGAATGACCAATATGCCGGCGATGCCGAGCAGCTTCTGATTCATGAAAGGCCCCTCCCCCGAGGCGCGGTAGAATTCTTACCAGACCATCCCTTGCGTAGCGGCTGCCGCAGCTTCGTCCAGCAAATCCAGCGCCTCGTCCGGAGTTGAAGCGACGAGAAGCTGGCTCCGCCTGTTTGGCGAGAGGAAGCCGCTCGTCGTCGCATGGTCGATGAATTCGATCATGCCGTCCCAATAGCCGTCGACGTTCAAGAGGCAGAGCGGCTTCTTGTGATAGCCAAGCGCATTCCAGCTCCACGCCTCGAACAGTTCATCCAAGGTCCCAATGCCTCCGGGAAGGGCGAGGAATGCATCGGCGCGCTCGGTCATCTCGGCCTTTCGCTCATGCATGGTTTCGACGGTCCGAAGCTCGGTGACGCCCGTGTGGGCGACCTCGAGCTTCACAAGCGCCTTCGGGATGACGCCGTAGACACGGCCGCCGCCCGCAAGGATGCTGTCGGCGATAAGGCCCATGAGACCGAGCCGTCCGCCGCCGTAGACAAGGTCGACGTCGCGTCTCAGCATTGCGGCCGCCATTGCCCGCGTCGCTTCCGCAAACTCGGGCCGCGAACCAGTTGCCGATCCGCAATAGACGGCAAGACGCTGAACATGTTTCACAAGCCTGCAAGCTTCCTCAAATTGGCTTCGGGCCGGGCCCCGAAGTGCGAGATCACTTCCGCTGCACAAGTTGCGCCGGTTTCGAGGCACGCCTTCAATGGACGCCCCCGACAGCGCGCTGCAAGGAAGCCCGCGGCAAACAGGTCCCCAGCGCCCGTCGTATCAACGACCTTCTCGATCGGAGCTGCAGCAATCTCGACCTCTTCGCCCGCCTGCCGCGCAACGGCGCCCATGGCGCCGCGGGTAATGACCAGTGTTGCGACATTGTTCGAGAGCGAGGCGATGCAGTCGGCAAGATCGGTGCAGCCGGTAAGATGACGAACCTCCTCCTCGTTTCCAAACAGGATGTCGACGCTTCCTTTCTCAACCATTCCCCGAACGCCTTGGCGGCGGTCACCGATCAAGAGGCTCTCCGACAAGGTGAAGGCGACCATCTTTCCCGCGGAATGCGCGAGGTCAGCCGCTTCGAGCATCGCTGCGCGCGGCGCCTTGGGGCCCCATAGATAGCCCTCGAGGAAGGTGATGCTTGCCGAGCGGATGAGCTCGGGATCAAGCGCGCTTGGCGTCAGCTCGTGGCTTGCACCAGGGCAGGTGTTCATGGTCCGCTGCGCGTCCGGCGTCACGAGGATCAGGCACCGCCCAGTGGGCGGAGGCCCCGCAATCGGAGGCGTTGCGAAGCGGACACCGAGGGACCGCATGTCATGGGCGAAGATCTCGCCCAATTGGTCGCGTGCAACCTGCCCGACGAAGCCGACCTTGAGCCCGAGCGCGGCTGCACCCGCCATGCTGTTCGCCGCCGACCCGCCGCTGATCTCGCGCGCGGGACCCATTGCCGCGTAAAGCTCGTCCGCCTCAGCCGGGCTCAGCAATTGCATGCCGCCCTTGGGAAGCCCGCGTTGTTCGACGAACGCGTCGCTGGTCGTTGCAATGACGTCGACGATGGCATCGCCGATCGCCACGATATCGAGGCTGGAGGAAGTCACGGAGCGGTTCGCTAGCCGCGCGGACACATGACGGTCAACGCCGGTTGCTAAGCGCTTCAAAGCCGTTACGCATCTTGGCCCATGACCGACCAATCGCGCTTCGTTCCGCTCTCCCTCTTCGCTTTGTCCATCTTCTATGGCGGTATGGTCTGCATCGCCGGCGTCCTTGGCAACAAGCAGGTCGCATTGGGACCGCTTGCCGTCGAAGCCGGGATCTTCGCCTTCCTCCTTCTTGTCGTGACATCGAGCTCGATCGCCGAGCTTCACGGGCGATCGACCGCGAATCGCCTCGTCCTCATCGGGTTCGTGCCGCTCATAGTCTCGTTGCTCCTGGGCCTTCTCGTCCTTGCGCTTCCGGCATCGCCGGAAATGGACCCCGCGCGCCTCAGCTCCTTCAATACGGTCATGGGGGGAAC
>DATMHD010000409.1:0-3175 GCA_035555075.1 Sphingomicrobium sp.
TAGCCGCCGGTGGTATGGACGACCCCCTTGGGCTTCCCCGTCGAGCCAGAGGTATAGAGGATGAAAAGCGGGTCTTCCGCGTTCATGATCTCGGGGTTGCACTCGGTCGAGAGGCCACTCCTCACGTAGCGGATGTCGCGCCCTTCCTTCATGGGGACATCGGCGCCGGTCCTCGTGACGACGATGACGGTCTCGACATCACGCTGCTCGAGCGCCTTGTCGACGTTTGCCTTCAGCGGGATCTTCTTTCCGCCGCGAACCCCCTCGTCGGCAGTGATGACTGCGCACGCGTCGCAATCCTCGATCCGTCCCGCGAGGCTTTCAGGCGAGAAGCCGCCGAACACGACGGAGTGGATCGCACCGATCCTTGCGCAGGCCAGCATTGCAGCCGCGGCTTCGGGCATCATGGGCATGTAGATCATGACGCGGTCGCCGCGCTTGATCCCGTGCTGCTTCAGAAGATTGGCGAAGCGGCAGGTCTCTTCGTAAAGCTCGCGATAGGTGAGGTTATAGCCCTGGCCCGGTTCATCGGCCTCGAAGATGAGCGCAACCTTGTCGCCGTTTTCCGCAAGATGCCGGTCGAGGCAGTTGACCGAGAGATTGAGCTCGCCGTCCTCGTACCAGCGGATGTGGAAATCATGCTCGTTGAACGAGGAGTCGCAGGCCCTGGTCGGGAACTTGTTCCAGGTGAGGCGGCGCGCCTGGTCGAGCCAGAAGCGCTCGGGATCGGCGTCTGCAAGATCGTTGAGCTCGGCAAGCTCCGTGGGGCCGATGCGGGCGTTGAAGTCTTGGGGGACGGGGTGGATGCTCGCGCTCATCGGCCTCTTCTCATGCGTAAGGGCGATGCTCCAGCGCAAAGGATCGCCAGATCATTCCTTGCCACCCCGCTCAAGCACGCGCCTTGCCTGGACGAGGTGCGGCCGGTCGACCATTTTTCCGCCGACCGACAGGACTCCTGCGTCGGGATGTGCCTCGAATGCGGCGACGATTTCGCCGGCGCTTCGAAGTTCGTCCGCGGACGGCGTGAAGGCGGCGTTGATGATGCCGACCTGGGCGGGATGGATTGCAAGCTTGCCGGTGAAGCCGTCGCGGCGCGCGGCTTCGGTTTCCGATTCAAGGCCATTCTCGTCCCGAAAGTCGGCAAAGACCCCGTCGATCGGCTGCACGCCCGCGGCGATTGCTCCTGCAAGGCAGAGCGAGCGCGCGAGCCTGTAGGTGAAGCCCAGCCGGCCATCCGCTTCATATTTGGAGGATGCGCCAAGTGCTGCCGAAAGATCCTCGGCACCCCAGCTCATGGCGGCAAGCGGGGACTTGGGGTCGCGGTAGGAAAGGAGGCCGAACAGGCTCGCGGCGGTTTCGGTGACGATCGCGTGGATCGGGATGTTGCCGGTCCGGTGCGAAAGCCTTGTGACATCGGATCCGCTTTCGCTTTTTGGAAGCACGATGCCGTGGATGTCGGCAACGCCGATGAGATGAAGATCGTCCTTGTGGAATTCGCTCCCGAGGGGGTTGATCCTGAGCCACCACTCCGGGCCGCCGACGCGCTTTGGAAGGCCTTTCAGGATCTCGCGCGCGAGGCTTTTCCGGGGAGGGGCGACGCTGTCCTCAAGATCGAAGATAAGGGCGTCGGCGTTGCTCTCGAGCGCCTTTGCAATCTTCCGCTCGCTGTCGGCCGGGACGAACAGCCAGGAGCGGGGCTCTTTCATTGGGGCGCTTTCAGGATGAGCGCGGTGCGCGTCATTTCGCAGACCGTCTCGCCGCGCTGGTTGACGGCGCGCAGCGCCCAGGTGACGATCCCGGCATTGGGCCGTGACCTGCTTTCTCGAAGAGCGATGCATTCGGCTTCGCATGTCAGCGTGTCGCCGGCAAAGACGGGCCTCGGGAAGACGACCTTGTCGTAGGAGAGGTTCGCGACCAGCGTCCCAAAGGTCGTGTCGTGAACGGTCACGCCGACAAGAAGGCTGAAGGTGAAGCAGCTGTTGACGAGCGGCTTCTTGAACTCGGTCTTCGCTGCGGCTTCGTAGTCGAGGTGAAGCGGCTGCGGATTGTGCGTGAGGGTCGTGATGAGGAGATTGTCCGTCTCGGTGACGGTGCGCGTCAGGCCGCTCGCGATACGGTCGCCGACCTGCCACTCGTCGAAATAACGCCCGGCCATCAATGCGCTCCTAGTTTGGCAGCAGTAGCTCGGCAACTGCCTCGGTGATTGCAGCGGGGTCGAGCCGGTAGGCAGCGTAGAGATCGGCAAGGTTGCCGGTCTGGCCGAACTTCTCGACGCCCAGGGGTGCGACGCGCTGTCCAAGGACACCGCCGAGCCAGGAGAGGGAGGCGGGCGCTGCGTCGGCGAGCGTCACCAGCCCGGCGCCGGGCGCGAGCTTCGAGAGAAGCGTCTCGACATGGCTCGATGGTCGCTCTCCCTGCCACCTTGCGGCCTGGGCCGCCGTCCAGCCGCGGTGGAGGAGGTCGGGAGACGTGATGCAAAGGAGCCCCAGGCCCTCGATCTCGCTTGAAAGTTCATCGAAGGCTGCGAGTGCTTCAGGCATGAGCGCGCCCATTGCGACGATCGCAGCTTCGGCGCCTTCCCTGGGTTCGCGAAGCCAGTAGCCGCCGGCAAGGGCGCCGCTTTTCCACTCATCATCTGTTCGCTCGACCTGGGCGATGCTCCTCGTCGAGAGGCGAAGATAGCTGCTCTCGCCCCGAGGATCATCGATGAGGCGAAAGGCTTCTTCGATCATCAGTGCAAGTTCGTCGGCAAAGGCCGGTTCATAGTGGCGAAGGCCGGGCTGGCCGAGCGCGATGAGCGGCGGGTTGATCGACTGGTGGGCGCCGCCTTCGGGGCCGAGGGTCACGCCGCTCGGCGTTGCAACGAGGAGGAAGCGGGCATCCTGGTAGCAGGCATAATTGAGGCTATCGAGCCCCCTTGCGATGAAGGGGTCGTACAGCGTTCCGATCGGAACGAGCCTCGTTCCGAACAGGTCGCCCGCAAGCCCGAGCGCTGCAAGCATCAGGAAGAGATTGCTCTCGGCGATGCCAAGCTCGATGTGCTGGCCCTTGTTGCTGCTTGTCCATTTTTGCGCCGAGGCAATCTTTGCCTCTGCAAAAACGTCCGAAATGCCGCTTCGGCGGAAGAGCCCGCGCTGGTTTACCCATGCGCCAAGGTTGGTCGAGACGGTGACAT
>DATMHD010000410.1:0-5561 GCA_035555075.1 Sphingomicrobium sp.
CACAAAGGAGGCCGAAGACCAGCCACTCCCTGAAGGCCCGTCTCCTGTCGGTTGAGACGACCAGCGCCTCGAGAGCGAAGGCCGCGGCAATGAGGAGCCCGAACACGAACCCGCCATGAAGGTTCGCCCAGAGGCTCATGAGGAGCGCTGCGATGAGCGGGGGCGCCCGGTCCTCTTCGCGCGCCCGCATCATGATCGCGACCCACCAGGCAAGAAGCGGCCAGCTCAGCACATGCGGCCTTGCAAGCAGCATGGGGATGAGCGTGAAATCCATGAGGACGATCGGAAGGAGCGCCGCGCGCACCCAGCGGACCGCTCCGAAATAGACGATTGCGTGGAGCGCCATGAGGGCCGCGGTCACCAGCGCAGCCACTCCGGCATAGCCCGCCAGCCGGTAGGCAAATGCATAGATGAGCTCCGCCAGCCACTCGATCGGGACCCACGGCTTTCCCGCCCAGGTGAAGGAGAAGGGATCGACGTGCGGGATCGCACGGTGATCCATGATCCACTGGCCGGTGGCGATGTGCCAGCTCACATCGCCATCATTGAAGATCGTCTTCGAGCTCCCGAGCACCGCAGGGATCAGCAGCACGGCAACGAACAGGGGGAGGATCGATGAACCCCTGTCAGTGCGCGCGGGCGAGCCCGCAGCACTGCTCATCTCGCGCGCGCCCGCTCCGCGGCCCTGCTGCCGTAGATAGCGTAGAGGACAAGGCCGATCACCTGCGCGCTGAGGAAGAAGATCTGCGTGCGATTGGGAAGGCTGATGAAGAGGTAGAGGCAGCCAAGGATGCCGACGGTCGCGACGAGGGTCGCAGCGGGCGCCCGGAACTTGCGCTCCGCATTCGGCTCCCGGCGGCGGAGGACGAGCATTGCGGCGCAGACCGCGATGAAGGCGGCGAGCGTTCCCGCATTGGCAAGCGCCGCGATGCTCGCAAGCGGGATGAGACCTCCAAATACCGACGTGACGATCGCCGTGAAGATGGTGATCCTGACCGGCGTTCCGCGGGCCGAGACGCGCGCGAGGCTGCTTGGAAGAAGGCCGTCCCTTGCAACCGTGAAGAAGATGCGGCTCTGACCGTAGAAGAAGGCGAGGATGACGGTTGGAAGCGCGATGACGGCCGATGCCCCGAGGATCTTCGCGGCCCAGGGCTTCCCGATCTCGCGAAGGATGAGGGCCAGGGGTTCAGCGCTGTTGGCAAAGCCGGTGAATGCAACCGCGCCGATCGCGGCGATGGCGACTGCCATGTAGATGAGGACGCACACGACCATCGAACCGACGATGCCGATGGCAAGGTCGCGGCTCGGGTTCTTCGCCTCCTCGGCGGCTGTCGCGATCGCATCGAACCCATAGAAGGCAAAGAAGATGATCGCCGCTGCAGCCATCACCCCGACTTCGCTCCCCGATGGTCCGCTCCGCGGGAAGCCATAGGGCATGAAGGGCTCGAAATGGGCGCTGTTGAACGCCGGGATCGCAACCGCGATGAACAATGCGAGCGCCGCCATCTTGATCAGCACCAGGATGGCATTGAGCGTCGCGCTTTCGCGCGTCCCGGCAATCAGGAGGCCGGCAACGACCCAGATGATGAAGATCGCGGGGACGTTGACGATGCCGCCAAGCTCGGGTCCCTGGATGAGTGCGTCGGGTAGTCCAAATCCGATCGACTTGAGGAATCCCGAGGCATAGCCCGACCAGCCGACCGCGACCGCGCTGACGACCAGAGTATATTCAAGGATGAGCGCCACCCCGATCATCCAGGCGATGAGCTCCCCGAAGACGACATAACTGTAGGTGTAGGCCGAGCCCGAGGCCGGGATCATGGTTGCGACTTCGGCATAAGCGAGCGCAGCGCAGGCGCAGATGATGCCCGCGATTGCAAAGGAGAGGATCACTGCCGGCCCCGCTTTGCCCGCTCCAACGCCGATGAGCGTCAGGATACCCGTGCCAACGATCGCCCCGACGCCAAGGGCGACAAGATGCGGCCACGACAGGGATTTCTTGAGGCGATGCTCCTCCGGCAGCTGGTCGGGCGCGATGACCGCCTTGCGGACGTTCCAATTCTTCATGTGCTGGTAGCTCCCCCCTCCCCGTCCTTCATCACTGCAATGAGCGCAGCAACGAAGCAATCCCGCCAGGGCGAGCCGGACTGCATTGCCACGCTCGCAATGACTGCGGTGCTCGTCAATCCTCCAGCCCCGCAAGCGCCGTCGCGGGCCCCTAATAATCCTTGCTGACGCGGACGCTCGCGCTCGACCGGCCGATCGTCGAGACCTTGGAAAGCAGCGAGAGCGAGCGCGTCATCTGATATTCGACCTGCGTCGCTGAATAGCCGGCGCCGTCGGTGATCACTTCGACATAGAGCCGCCTCGTGATGTACTTGCCGGCGCCAAGCGCAGTCTTCTGCCCGGTTGCGACATCGGCGGGAACGATGCGAAGGCGATCAAGCCCGATCGCCCGGCGAAGCGCGTTGATCGGATCGAGGCTGCCGCTTCCGGACTGGAGCGCTGCCACCGCCGAGGCGAGCTGGAGCGCTTCCGGCGCGGAGAGGTTGGTAATCGAGGTCCCGAACAGGATCCTCGAGAGAAGCTCGTCCTGGGGCATTGCAGGCGTGCTCGCGAACGTGATCTCGGGCCTGACACCGGTGCCGCGGACGTTCACCGACGCATCGAGGCCCTGGATCGAGGCTTCCGCATGGATGTCGAGCAGCGGATCGGGCGGGCTTTCGCCGCGAAAGCGGATCACACCATGGTCGAGGCGGAAGATCCGTCCGGCAAAGTCGTAATTCCCCTGGACGAGGTCGGCGCGTCCCGTGAACCGCGGCGCATCGGCAAGGCCGCCGATCTGGAGATTGGTCGTCCACCGGCTGTTGATCCCGAGCCCCGTCACCTGGAGATCGCTGCCGGTGAGCTTCAGGTTGAGCTTCCAGGGATGAAGCGCGGCAGGCTCGATCACATCCTCTTCATTGAGCCCGGTCTCGCGAACGTTGAGCTGGGGAACCGCGGCCGCCGCGCTTGCGTGACCGAGCTGGAAGCGTCCCTTGTTGAGCTTGAAGTCGCCCGAGATCAGGCCGCCGTTCGCGTCCGACCTGAGCACAAGGCCGCCGGTGACCCGCGCGGCGACATCGTCGCGATTGAGAAGGAGCGCCTGGTTCGCGTTGAAGGCGAGGTTGAGAAGCGTCTTCCCGCCGGAAAAGGTGACGGTGCCGCTGCCCGAGACGCTTCCGCCACCTGCCGTCTGCCCGCTGATCTGACGGAAGATCAGCTGCGGTCCCGAGAAGCTCGCTTCGCTTGCGACATGGTCGATGACCATGCCGGTGACCTGGCTTTCAAGACGGCCATTCTGGGTGCGGAGGGAGCCGCGGATCACCGGGTCCGCGAGGCGGCCGCCGATGTCCGCGCCAACCGCAAGCGGGCCCGACATGTCGATGATCTCGCTGCCGGTAAGCCGCCACAAGGTGTCGGCCGGACCCACATAGCGAAGCTGCGCAAACAATGGCGCGTTCATCAGCTCTGCGACAAGCGGTCCGCTGCCCATTGGAGCGAACCTCGCCTGCGCCCGGCCAATGATGGCGCCGTCGCTTGCAGCGACGGCCCGAAGCCCTGCCTGGTTGCCGTTGACGATCGCTGCGACCGCAACGTCGATCGGCTTGGACGCAAGGACGAGGCCCGCCCGGCTGAGACCATGGATCTTGAGGTCGAGCCGTCCGCTCCGGTTGCTCTTCCAGGCATAGTCGAGGTGCCCGGTGGCGGTGCCTGACAAATCGAGGTTCGGCCAGAGGAGATCGAGCACCTGGAGCGGCATTGAGCCGAGCTGCGCGTGGAGCTCCGGCGCGGAGCCGCTGCGGCCCGACACAGTCGCATTCCCGCCGGCGAAGCTCACGTTGGTCGGCGCAAGCGCCCAGCCGTCACCCGAGCGGGTCAGGACCGCCGGCTGGTTGAGGACGAGCGGCTGACGCTCGATATGGCCGTTGCCGGTGAGCTTGATGGTGTCGGGGGAGACATCGGCGAGCGTCGAGAAACTGAACGCGGCACCGCGGCGGCCCGCGAACGCTGCCCGGACCTGCCCAGTCCCGTTGATGAGGCGGGCGTTTGCCGCAAGCCGCGCCAGAGTGACGGCTCCCGACGAGATGCCGCGCCCATCGACGCTCCCTTGGAGCGTCGTCTTGCCTTCGGCAAGGATGATGACGCCGTCAGCGCGGCCGCTCCTCACCGAAAATGCTCCGGGGAAGTTGGCATTGTCGGCGCTAAGGTGGGCCTCGATCCGCTGCGCTCCGCCTGCCGGCGAGAAGTCGAGGGTTCCCCCGAGCGACCCCTTGGCAAGGGTCAGTCGACCGCTGAACCCGCCTGGAAGCGAGGTCAGCGTGCCGCTTGCATGGGCACCGCCCGCATCGAGTGCAGCGACCGCGATCGCCGTCGGAGCGCCGCGGGGCAAGAGGATCTGGCCATTGCTGGTGAAGGGACCAAGACGCGACCCGCCGCTCGCGCGATAATCATACCCGGCCGGGACGGGATCGAGTGCAAGGCGCATGCCGGTGATCCCGAGCGTTTCGTTGGGACTTGGAAGGTAGATCTCGAGCTTCGGGCGCTCGATATGCCCGTCGAGCACCAGCCGCACCGGCCCGTATTTCGATTGCCGGCCGCTCGCATTGATGTGGAACGTGCCGTCCTTGAAGCGGAGGCCCTCGCCCGAAAGCCTGAGCTTTGGCGAATAGAGCTCGAGCCTGGTGAAATGGACAATCCCGTCATTGCCCCGCTCGAGATCGGTCGTGAGGGAGGGAAGGCCCCCGGTCAGGCTCTCGAAGAAGCTGTTGTCGAGCCGGCGGACCCAGGCCTTTGCAGTGCCCACCACATGGCTGCCCTTGTTGTTCCCGCCAGGAACGACGTGAAGGTCGGTGACGACATCAACGATCCCGACGCCCGGGATCAGGTAGCGCTGCATCGCTCCAGAAAGGAGGACGTCGAAGCGGCCGGTCACAAGGTCGATGAGGAGCGAGAGCTTCCCCGTCCATTTCGCGCTGGTGAGCTTGAGGTCCTGCCCCTGCACGAGCTTGGGCGTGACGGTCAGCCAGCCCTCGATTGTGGGATTGGCGAGCATCGCGCCGGCAACATCGCCGATCCCCGTGATCGCTCTTGCCGCAAGGCGGATGGGCACGCGCATCGGCCAGGGCGTCAGCCGGCCCCGCCCTTCTGCGTGCAGTCCGGTAAATCCATTGTTGTCGAACTGCACATAGTCCGACGTCAGCCGGTAGGAATAATCCGCAGTCGCGAAGGGACCGTCCAGCGTCCACACCATCCGGACGCTCTTCCCGGTCATGTTCGTGAACAGCGCCGAGGGTTTGAGGAGGTCCACTCCAAGGCGCATCGAATGAAAGCGGTTGTTCGCAAGATCGACACTGCCCTTCGCGACCGCCCGAAGCTCGGGCGAGCCGGCCGTGAGCTCGCCGTCGAGCAGCCGGTCCTTGAGCGTCGCATCGCCTCTGATGGTGACGACAGGCGCTGTCAGGCGCTGGAACTTCCCTGTGAGGAACTGGGCGGGCGCCCACTGGCCCTGGAGCCTGTAG
>DATMHD010000411.1:0-3091 GCA_035555075.1 Sphingomicrobium sp.
GACGGGGTGGTCGCCGCAACCCGCCGATTCCTTGCCTGGCTTGGCGACGCTGCACTGCCCTTGTGGTCGACAACGGGGGTGGATCGGAAGGGCGGAGGTTTCATCGAGCGGCTTACGCCTGACGGACAGCGCATCGACGACGTCCGAAGGGCCAGACTCGTCGCTCGCCAGATCTTCGCCTTCAAGGCAGCGGGCCACCTCGGCTGGAAGGGCCCGGTCGACATGCTGGTGCGGCATGGCCTCGACGTCCTGCTCAACCGGCATTTGACCCCCGACAATGAAGTGGTTCCTCGTTTCCTGCCCGCCGAAGGTCGCGGTGAGGGTGCGTTCGATCTCTATGACCAAGCGTTTGTCCTCTTCGGCCTTGCGCATGGTTATGCCCACACGAGGGACGCAAAGCTGGAGGACACGGCACTCGCTGTGCTGCGGCGCATGCGAGAGCAATGGGCGCAAGGAGAGGGGGGGTTCGTGGACTGCCAGACTCCGAAATCGCCCCTGAAGGCCAATCCACACATGCATTTGCTCGAGGCGAGCCTTGCATGGCTGCGTGTATCCGCGAACGCGACGTGGCGCGGGCTCGCCGCGGAAGTCGTCGAACTTTGCCGGACGAGGTTCGTCGACCCTGAAACTGGCGCCCTGCATGAATTCTTCGATAGGGACTGGAAGATGCTGGTCACTCCGCCCGATGACGTGGTGGAGCCGGGTCACCAAGCTGAATGGGCTTGGCTTTTGTTGCAGTGGCAGACGGTCGAGCCGGCCGCAGCGATGGAAGGGCTCGCTGCGCGATTGCTTGCGATAGCCGAGGAGCGCGGCGTCGATTCGAGGCAGCATCGGCTGGTGAACGAGCTGAACGCTGACCTGTCGATCCGTGATGACCGGTTGCGGCTGTGGCCTCAGACCGAGCGTATCAAGGCGCTTGTGGCGTTCCGGGAATTGCAGCCCGGTCGAGATCTGGACGAACGCCTAACCGAGGCAATTCTGGCGCTGATTGGATATTTCAATCACCCTGTCGCCGGTAGCTGGTGGGAGCATTTCGACAGCGATGGCAGCCCCATCTCCGAGCCGGCGCGGGCGTCGAGCCTTTATCACATTATGGGCGCAGCGACGGAACTCGCGAGCTTGACCGGATTGAGGCTGGGTTGAGCCGGCTGTCGCTGCCCGATGTCGCACTTCGCGCCGTCACCAGCATTGCGGTGCCGGAAACCATTTGGGCCATGGAGCGGTGCCTGGACGAAGTGGAGTTCGGCAGCGTCGAGCTTCTCACGGATCAGGAGGATATTCCGGTTTCCGATGCTCGCATCGACCTTCAGCGCATCGAGCCGATCGGAAGTCGCGAGGATTATTCCGAATTCATGCTGCGCGGACTCGTCAATCATGTCGAGCAAGCGCATGTGCTCGTCGTTCAATGGGATGGCTTCGTGATCGATGCCTCACGCTGGACCGACCGGTTCCTCGACTACGACTATATTGGGGCCCCTTGGCCACAGTTCGGCGACGGCCTAAATGTGGGGAATGGCGGTTTCTCGCTGCGCTCGCGACGGCTGCTCGAGATGACGGCGCAGAGCTCATTTGTTGGCCGCCATCCTGAGGACGTCGCAATCTGCCGCGAACGCCGTGGCGCACTCGAACGAGACGGGATCCGCTTTGCTCCCGAACCTCTCGCCGAACAGTTTTCCTTCGAGCGAGGGCCGCGAACGCGCAGCTTCGGCTTCCACGGCCTCTTCAACTTTCCCGTCGTTCTCGCCGAAGACGAGCTGCAATCACGGCTCGCCCAACTCGATCCCCGACTGCTGGGGGCGCGAGATGGAGCCGATCTCATTCTGGGGCTAGCGCGCCGCGGAGACGTCCGGGAGGCCTGGCGTCTTGCAGGCCGTCGCCGCGACGCGGGAGCTAGGAAGTCGATCGAACGGTCCTTGTTGCCGCGCCTGGCAATCGCGAGCGTCGCCGGGTTGGCCGGTCGTTCAAGTCACATGAAGGCAGTCTCGCCGGAAGCTGCGACCTTCCGCTCGAAGGAATCGAACAGGCCGTAGCGCGCCGGCGGCGCTTCCGGTCCCTTATGGGTGAAGAACCGGTCATGTTGGTGCACCTGAACGTCCTCCGGCGCGCAATGAACCACCATGCTCCAACGAGTCTTCTGAGGGTCGTTTGCCGGCGATCCGCCATGGGGTAGCTGCGGGTGCCAGATCGCAACGTCGCCCTTACGGATCGGGGCGATGGCGAAGTCTCCGTTCTCCGGAGCTGTCTGCATGATAACGCCGTTGTAGACATCGAGCGCCTGACCAGCATGCTGCTCGGCGTCCAAGTCGCCCCGGCTGCTTTCGACTTCATGGAAGATGTTGTGTTCGTCGACGTCGAAACGGTGGCCGCCCCGGATGTACATTAGCGGCCCGGCATCCTCATCCACGTCTTCGAGAGCCGTCCACACGCCGCAGAAGCGGTTCGGTGGCCAGGTGGCGAAGTGCGGCGTGTCGCGGTGGATCGGCTGCTGGGTGCCGTAGTTGAACGTCAGGGAAGTATAGACGCTCGACCGTTGTCCGAAGAACAGGTCCAGCAGTTCCATCACATGCTGGTCGGTCGCAACGGCCATCGCCGCTTCGGACGCCAGGTGGAAATTTACCAGCCGCTTCTCCCGGCCAAGCTCGTCCAAATTCTGAGAAACGTAGTCGGCCTTTTCCTTGGCCCATTGCTCATAGTCCCTGACGACGCGGTCGCAGAGGTTCGGCGCAATCATCGACGGGAGTACGGTGAAGCCGTCGACGATCAGCTCACGTAGCCCCTTCGCTTGCCACTCGAAAAGGCTCAAGCCGTCGAGCGTGCGCAGCGCATCGGGAGCATCGACCCAGCCGGGCTTCAGCTTCTTCGATGCGCGCTGCGTTGGACTGGATCTGAAAGCTCCCCACATCTCCGGTTTCTTCCTAGTCGGTCAAAGCGTTGATTCTGGACGGTTATAACTTCCTAAAGACCGGCCAAGACGCTGCGCAAGTACATTCCGTAGTCGGATTTGCCGAAGGAGGCGGCGAGAGCGCCGAGCTGGTTCGAGTCGATGAAACCGCGATCGAAGGCGATTTCTTCGGGACAGGCAATCTTGAAG
>DATMHD010000412.1:0-7217 GCA_035555075.1 Sphingomicrobium sp.
TGGATCGATTGGATCGGCGGCTATCCGTACGAACGCGCGACGGTGGAAGAGATCGTCGATTTTTACGCGCCCGACGGAATTCAGCTCCAACTGCTGATCGACCGCAGCAGCGGCTACGGCTGCAACGAGTTCGTATTCAACCGAGTGGCGGGGGCGGGCACCTACGTCGAATCCCGTCTCGAAGGCGGCAATTCCATGGCTCGGCGCCTCGGCTCTCGGGTCGTCCAGCCGGTCTCGGAGGAGCGAGACGGCATTTACGGCAAGGTGAACTTGCCGCGCGGCATGGAATCCACGCCGCTGGTCGTGATTCACGACAACAGGATCGTCGGCGAAGCGCACCTGTGCGAGGACGGCCGCGTCCGTCTTGCGAAGATCGAAGGCGGTGTCGATACGGTCGTCAACAGGGGCGTCTATGTCGTCCCGGCCCAGTCGCGGATCCTCCCGCACCCGTTTATTTGCACCCGGGGCAAGATGTGGCAGGCGGACGTGCCCGATCTCCAGCACATCGCGGACGATGAGGCCGATCCTCGCCGCTCGAGCGCCTTTTTGTTCGAGGACGACGTCCAGCTGCCGTTCCCGCATGCCACGCATGACGAAATCGATCGCTACGGCGCCGGCAGGTTTTCACACTGGGGCACCGGGATCTATTTCTCGACGCTCGAAGGCGATGATCCGAACACCAACGGAAAAACCTACAGGCTGCTGACAACCCCGCAGCCGATTTCAGGCGATCGTTCTTTCGCGCAGCGCTTTGGAGTCAAGCCGGATGGTTCTCCCGAGCTCAAGGACAAAGGTTGGACCGTGGCGGTCCCGCTTGAGCTCGTGAGCCAGCCGCTCCTGATCCTCAGAAACAATCGACTGCTTTCTTCCTTCAAGAAGGCACCAAAACGCGTGGTGATCGCGCCGGCGACGGAGCGCAAAGAGACAGTCGAAGAGCAACCGGCATTCCTGGTAGCGGGACGGGCCGTCGACCTTTCGGGCTCCACCTTCAAGCACCAGCGCGACTTGTTGTGGTTCCTTCCACACGAAGCGCTTGAAGGTCTTGGCGACGATGTGACGAATGGCCGCTCGCCGGTCTTTCTTTTCGAGGACGGACGTCAGCTGCCGTATCCGCATCGCAGTCACGACAGCATCGCTGCAAATGGTGGCGGATCATTTTCGATTTGGGACGGCGCACTTTGGTTCTCGACCAGCGACGGGTCCGACCCAAACGACAATCAGCGCATTTACACTTTGGCGATCGCGAGCGATCGCAGCTGATCGGTACCAGGAACAGGAAGCTCCAGTTCGCCTCACCGACGGGAAAGAATCATTGCCGTTGGGCCGCCAAGGCGTTTCGCTTGCCGCGCTCCGGCTTAGGAAGTGCCGCGCTCGCGCGGGAAGTCTTTTCGATGATCGTTCGACCCGGGCTTAGGACCAAGGTTTGGCTTCCCCTCGAATTCGCAGCGAAGCGGCGCGCGACTGTGTAATCGGCGGGCCTACTTCCTAAGTGAGGATCAACCGGCGGCGCTCTTCGCCAACGACGATCTCGTATTTGCGGCCATTCGTCAGGGGATCGCTTCCGTCCGGCGTCGAGAACGCCAATTGACCACGGTAGTGCGTAAACGAGCCCGCGAATTTCCCGATCTCGTCGAATCGAAAATGTGCGAGGCCCGAGCACTGGCCGTCCTCCAATAAAAGCAGCGGCGAGTTCTTCTGCTTCGTATCATCAGCAACGGCTGCATATTCCTCCGGCAAATCGATCACATATGCATTGGAACGCGCCTCTGCCGGAGCCTCAGTGATTGGGCGAAGGCGCACGATGAGCACGTTGTTCTCGACAAATTCAGCGAAGCGCGGTCCAATCGCGCCAAACCACGTCTGACCGGAGAGAAGGCCCCAGGGAACAAGGAACCCCTCGTCACAGAGCTTGTCGACGACCAACCTCGTGAGGGGTGCCTTGTCCTGATAAAAGGCTGATGAGTAATCGTCGATCATCACAAGGGCGTTGGGCGATAGATGTTTGGCGAAGGCGTTGAAGCCAGCGTCGACTCGGCCGTCAGCATCCATAAAGACCAACCCAAATGCTTCGCCCGCCGCTTCAACCGCAGCAGCTTGCACTTTCTTGGTGCCGTAATTGCCCTCGATCATCACAGCTCGGCTGCCAAGCCCCGCTCCTTCCACGTTGGCACGCCAGTCGGCGAGTATGTCCTCACTCGGAAGACGGGGATGGGATTTATGGCTGCCGCCTTTGTCGATCGAGACGATTCGAGAGCCCTGTGACAAACTTCCCCGGCCGAGCGCAACCGTCACTCCGCCGACATAGGTCCCGATCTCAAGAATCGGGCCCGTCGACATCGATGCAAATGCCGTCACGCCGCAGAGGTCGTTCAAGGACAGCATGGAGAATTCGTTATTCTCGGCGTACCAGGATCGAACTCTTTCATCACGGCTGCACGCTAAGAGCTCCGAGCTGTATGTCCGGTAAAATCGATCAGCTCCCTCGTACTGCTGCATTTCCGATTGCAGCTTTGTTACGCGTCTTTGATGATTCACCGCTGCCGTTTTCTTCCTGGAAGTCATAGATATTGGTTCACTCCGATGGCGCGGGCGGGACGAGGTCAAGCGACGTCAAGATCGGCGGGCACGGGCGCGGCCTCCGCGTCCAGCAATCCGAGATAGCGCTCGCCAAGCGCGTCGCGCCGAAAGCTCGACCGTACGAATTTCCGTCCCGCCTCGCCGACGGCTCGTGCGCGAGCCGGGTTCTGAAGGATGGAAATACAGTGAGCCGTTAGGGTGTCGGCGTCACCGACGTCCGCGAGGAGCGCTGTTTTACCTTCGCGGACGGTATGCGGCGTGCCGCCCGATCGTGTCGCGACCACAGCTGTGCCCATGAGCTGGGCTTCCAGAACGACGTTAGGCATGCCTTCCTTCAGCGACGTCAATAGGAAGACCGACGCTAGGGACATTAAAACGTTCACGTCCGAGCGCCTACCTAGAAGCTGTACGTGGTCGCCAAGTCCGCGCTCCGCCAAAGCTCGTTCGATGGTTTCTTCCATTGGGCCCACGCCGACCAGCAAAGCTTTGGCGCCGGGCACCGCGGCGATCGTCCTCGCGGCCACTTCGACAAAGGTCAGAGGATCCTTCTCCGGGGAGAGTCTGAAAATCCCGAGGATTACCGGGGTGTCCGCGTCCAAGCCGAGTTCCCGTCTACATTGGGCAATTTCCGCCTTCGTGGGGGCTTTGAATTGACCTTCGTCAATCGCGTTCGGGATGTGCCTGACCCGCTCCGGAGGGATCCCCATCCATCCTGCGTAGTCCACGTTCGCATCGTCGTGATTGCCCGACAATCGGACGCGCGGGGACCGAGCCAGCGCCTTGTAAACGGGCAAGAACCAGTCGTTCATGAGATAGGGGAAGTGCGTCGGATTATAATTGCGGAACGACAGGACCACCTGCGGAACATCAGCGATCAGCGCTGCCAAGCCGCCGATCGTGTTCGGCTGATCGAGCTGCAAAAGCACGGCTTTGGGCGCCAGCTTGGAAAATGCGGTGACCAGTTCGACAATGTAATGCGCCTTCGGCAGGCGCGCGACTTCGTCTAGCGCGATCGGCGCGTCCTTTGGCCAGCGCCGAAGAATTTCGCCCGTCGATGTTCTCGAGGCGTTAACGACAGGGATCCCGCTCCGTTCGAGCATCGGAAGATAATGCCCGTCCCGTCCGGTTAACGGCGCAAATGTGACCACTGTCACATCGTATCCCAGATCCTTTAGCGCTTGCGCGAGACAGACCCACTGCCGCTCGGCACCACCGGGCGGCAGCGCGTGCGTGCAGACGACGATCGGATCGCCCGGACGAAGACGGTCGGAGACCGGCGAGCGGCGCTCGATGAGGCCATCGAGCAGTGAAAAATCGTAGCCATCGGGCGGTCTCTGTGTTCGGTTCGAGCGGGTGACCGGCAAAAGATTTCTGGTCTCCTCATCGGCCTTCACTAGCCAATAGGCGCGCTCCTTTCGAGACTTCTCGGTGGGGGAGAAAAAGAGCATCTGGTTCCAGACGGAATATCGACCGCCTCCGCGTCTGCGGATGTCTTCATGTGACGCGGGAATCGGAGGAAGCTGCCGGAGTCCCTCGAAAACAGCGAACTTGTCGGCGAGCTCGGTCTCGGGGAAGGCATCAATCGCACGGACCTCTTGCGAGACGAGCAGGTCCTCTTCCTGGGAAAAACGCTTCGCGCCCAACCACCGCCACGACGCGCGATTCGACGTGATGGCGCTGCGACGCAAAAACAGACGCAGCATGGCCGCAAGGCGGGTCAGTCCGGTCTTCCCATTAAAAGAAAGTTCAACCAGTGAACCGGGGTCATACAGATGCGGCAAGATCACCCGCGCGGCGCCTAGCGCGGACAACAGCCGGCACTCGTCGTGGCCGAAATCCTCGGCAAGGCCGTGATCACAGACCAACACAGTGGCGCCACGCATGACCGCGATAAGCGCCGGATCGGCATTTCTCGAAACGGTCGAGCAGTCCGGCAGGATCATCGCCGATTTGATCGTGGATGCGATCGGCAAGCTGTCCCTCAAAAGGTGGACGACGGACGGAAGCCATTCCACCGGGATTTCGTCTATCAGTTCTCGCAGGTCCTGCTCGGTGCCCTCACCCGCGCGAACGCGCCGCAGAAGAACCACGCCGTCGCAGAGCGGTGTGGCAGTCATGAGCAGGGGAGCGTCGTAGGCAGCTTCGGAATTGGTCGCTTCAAAAGATTGCTGAACGGAACTGCTGACCGCACCAGAGAGGGAAGGTAGCTCCGCCGGATGGGCACGAAGCCATGACTCGAGCATGACCGCGCTCCACACCTGGTAGGTGGAGAAGCTGCCTGGAGTACGCTGGCGCGTGAGGAAGCGCTTTATGCCTTCGGCGCCGAACGTCGCGGAGATCCTGCTCTCAGGACTTTCCAATAGCCGACCAGCGACGTCGAGGAGGCTGTTCTTGCCCCAATCGGACATCGGCAGGCCGAAGCCCTTTTTGGGCAAATCGACCAGCTCGCGAGGAAGATATCGGTACGCGATCTCCCGCAGCACCAACTTTCCTCGCTGGCCCTTCACGAGCACAGAAGGGGGCAGCCGTTCGGCAAAACGGGCGAGCTCCAGGTTCAGGAAGGGCGTGCGAACCTCCAGCGAACATTGCATGCTCATCCGGTCCACCTTCGGCAGCACCGCGCCTGGCATGTAAATTTCCGCGTCTGTCCGGCGCAGCTCGCCGAGGAGGTTTTCGCCGCATTGATCTACCCTCTCGCGCAGCGCTGCTACGTGGGCGGCGAATTCCTCGGGCACGAAGCCGAACAGCTCGTGAATGTCTGCTTCTAACGAGACCAGGATGCGGTTCCCGTAATAAACTTGGCCGCGGCCCCACCAATCACCGATTTCGCCGAGCTTGCGACGCTCGTCTTCCTCGAGGGTGGCAAGATACCGCCCATAACCCCCGAACATCTCGTCGCCGCCGTCGCCAGAGACTGCGACGGTCACATGCTTTCGCGCGAAGCGGGAAAGCAGGTAGGTCGGCAAGCACGAACTGTCTGCATTCGGCTCGTCGAGGATACTACCAATGCCGCCGAGGAAGGCCGAAACGTCAGGTGTCAGGATCTCTTCGTGGTGCTCCGTCCCAAGATGCTCGGCGAAGGCGCGTGCGATCACGTGTTCGCTGTCGGGTTCGTCGAGGAAGCCCATCGAAAAAGTCTTCAGCGGCCGATCCAGGCGCTTGCGGACCAGTGCGCATACCGTCGATGAGTCCACCCCGCCCGAAAGGAACGCGCCGAGGGGCACGTCTGCGATCATCCGCCGCGAGATACTCCGCAGGAGAATGTCTTCGAGTTCGTCCGCAAGCTCCGGCAGCGGTCGGTCAACGAAGCCTCCCTGACCCGGCCGAAATTCGAAGTACCGCCCCGTGGAACTTGTGCCGTCGGCGCTGATCTTGAGCCAGTGGCCCGGCTCGAGCTTCTTGACGCTCCGGTAAATGCATCGCGGCGCGCCAATGTACTGGAACGAAAGCACTTCGGCCATCGCGGACACGTCGACCGCGGGGTCGAAGCCGGGGCACCGCTCTAATGCCTGCAGCTCCGAAGCGAAGGCGATTCCGGCGTTGCGCAACTTCGTGTAGTACAGCGGCTTCTCGCCGAAAGCGTCGCGGGCGAGGAGAAGTTCGCCCGTGAGCGTGTCGAACATGGCGAAGGCGAACATACCGTCGAGCCGCGGGAGGGCGGCCACGTCCCAATTCGCGAGCGCTTCGAGCAGGACCTCGGTGTCAGTGCGCGTTCGGAACCGCGATCCCAGGCTTTCGAGTTCGGGACGCAAGTCGAGGTAATTATAAATTTCGCCGTTGTACGTGATTGCCCGCCGATTGCGGGGGTCGAGCATCGGTTGAACGCCCGCATCGCTGGTGTCGATGATACTCAATCGGCGGTGCCCTAGCACGCACCTGCCTTCCGGATCGGCCCAGACGCCGTCAGCATCGGGTCCACGGTGCACCATCGCTCCCGCCATGGAAGCCACTGCATCGCGCATCGCCGACAACGGGAAAGACGCAGCACCGCGAGGTGCGAACCAACCAGCAATCCCACACATAACTGTTACAGAAGACCTCTACACCAGAGCTGAACCGCAGCTATCGGAACTCAGTCACCCGGTGCGCCAGAGTCCCCGCCGGTCTCGTTACCGGCTCAGTGCGCCCGCGTCCATCACCGCAGAGTGCAAGCCGCTCGGTTTTCCGACTGACAGCTAAGACTCGCAGCGATTTACGCCCAAAATGGCGGTGCACATCGCCTGCCTAACGGAAGCGGTAGCGCCGCCGCTCGGCTCGGCCGTGCCTGAGATAGTGCCACGCAGCATCGAGCTGGGCGGCAGCAACGTCAGGATTGAGCCGGTAGTAAGCGATTGGATCGAAATCGGCTGGAAGCTTTCCATATTTGAGCCGAAGACGCAGCCGTTGCCTCCAATTCGGTGGAACTGGCGGCGGACCCTCGATTAGTTCGCCGAGATAGCGATGGTCGCGTCTCTCTCCTGTCCGGATGTCGAGAACATTGCGCATGTCGAGTGCGCCGAGAGCCTCATCGGAAAAGGCAGGCGTGTAATAGATGCAGTCGTCGAAATAATAATGAGTGACCTGCGACCACCGGGTCAGCGACCGATCGGTCCGGGCGCCCCCCCCGTGAAGAAGATTGGCAGCCCAGATGAGAGCCTGCC
>DATMHD010000413.1:0-3294 GCA_035555075.1 Sphingomicrobium sp.
GGTCTTCAGGCGGCTTCGTCGCGTCTCGAAATAAGAGGCGCCGAGGCCGTCCAGCGACCCTCTTCCGTCCGCTCGATGGGGACACCGCAGCTGTCGCACAGCGCGGTATAAGCGTGCGATTGCTTCACGATCGACGTGAGCATGGGACGATGGCGGAACAGACAGCGAAGATTCATGCCCCGAAGATACCCGGTTCGAGGCCCAGGCAAAAGCGCCTGGGCCATGCTTTTTTTAACAGTGACCCCCGTCATTCGGATGCTCCAGCGTATGAGGCACTGTCCCAATCGATCACATTCTTAATCTTCAACGATCGCTCGTCGCGACACGGGTTCATCGGGGATTAACTGGCAATCCAGCTTCAATAAGCCGTCTCCCTCTGGGAGGCCTGTAGGTATGGCCCGGCCCCTCTCCCCTCCCCCGGGCCGGGCCAGCCCCTACGAGAATGGCATGGCGCCTCGCGAATTATGAGAATTCCCTGGCTGAAGGCGTTCGTCAGGCGAGCGCGGGACGCCGCTTCGAAGGGCGCGTCCGGCATCGCCGGTTTGCAATTCTCTTCAACTCGCGCTCGATTGCGCGTGCACGCGGAAAGAGGCGGCCATCCATTTCGTTGAAATCGTCGGTTGCGGCGTAGAACATAAAGCCGCCCGGTACGCGAACCGCGATACCGACCGTGCGTCGATCGAACTCGACCGCAAAGCGCTGTGTATTCACCGGACTCTTCTCCCGGCGAGCCGGGACGGCGCGGAACGGTTGCGCCCGACGGCTCGCCTCGTCGATCAGGAAATGCGCCTTTGGAAAAAGCGCGACTGCATTTGGAGACGCCCTAAGCGCGCGCGCCAAGATGCGGAACGCCCAGGGCGCTAGAGTCGTGCGGTGCTGCTACCCGGGTGCAGTTGAGACCGTTCAAACGAGGGATGCTCGGCCATCTGATCAATATGGACGAGCGTGCGGTCTTATCAAGACCGTTGAACGACGGGGGGTCATAGGTCAGGCGGTTCGCGCTTGGCGTCGTACAGCCAAGCTGTACTATCGAGCGCGAGCAACGGGAGACATTTGATGGGCGAGCGGTTCGAGCGGCACCGGCAGCCTTGGCGGCAGGACGAGATCCAGAAGCTTCACACTCTTGCAGGCAAGGGCATGTCACTCCGGGCCATCGCGAAGGCGCTCACGAGAAGCGAGGAATCGGTCAAGGACCGCGCCAAGGAGGACCGCATCAACATCGCTAAACTAAGATAGATTCAACGGTTCGATAATTGCGAAAAGTTAATTGTTGCCAGGCTGCAATTGTTGAATAAGGCGGCCAGCGAGATTCGTGAATGCGTTTCTCCGGCCCGGCGCGGTTGCCCCTGTCGCCGGGCCGTCATCAGGCATTTTACTTGATGTTCATGATCAAGCCTTAGCTAGGCCTCTCGAATTTGCACTGCGGAAGGCTGCGCTGTCCCGTGTCGCGATCGCTTGGCCGCACAGTCACCAGCAAATTCCAGCCGAGGCCGGGACCTCGTCACCCGGCGGCTCCGGTCCCCGCAGGCACTCTCCTCATCGCCCTTGCGGCGATCGTTTTGATGGCGCCGGAACTCGCTACCGGCCTCACTGTCACGGACAACTTCCGTTTCAACCTCATCTGGCCCGAGCAATTCGTCGAACTGTTTAGAAGCGGCGACCTCTATCCCCGCTGGCTGCCGCGAAGCTGGGACGGGTTCGGGAGTCCAGTCTTCTACTTCTATCCCCCACTGTTCTTCTGGATCAGTTCGCTCGTCGATGCCCTGACCCTTGGGGCGCTTCGACCTGAGAAGGTCGTGCCCATTGCCTCGCTGCTCCTCCTCGCGGCTTCGGGGCTTGCGATGAGGACCTGGCTGAAGGCACATACCTCGGACGTCCGGGCGCTGGCGGGCGCGATTCTCTATATGTCGGCGCCCTATCATCTGTATGATCTCTACGGACGAGGAGCTCTTGCCGAGGCAAGCGCTTATGTGTCGGTGCCGCTCATCATGTTGGCACTCGTTCGCCTCGAGCGCGATCGAAGGTTCCTCGCGCTCCTTGCGCTCGCTTTTGCGCTGCTCCTGTTCTCGCACCTGCCGACGGCGCTCCTCGTCAGCCTGTTCATCATCGTTCCATATGTCCTTTTCATTGTCCTTCGAGCAGCGCAGCCCGTCCGCTTCCTCTTGAGGGCGTTTGTCGCAGGAGCGCTCGGGATCATGCTCTCGGCGATCTTTGTTCTTCCGGCGCTCACGCTCCTTCCACAAGTGTCGCCGATCGCGCTTTCGGGAAATCTCTACCGGCCCGAGAACTGGTTCTTCTGGCACGTCCGCGCGGGAACGATGAGCGGCCGGATGTGGCTGATCGTCCCGGCCAGCATTGGCGCTTTCCTCCTCGCGGCGGCAGCAGCGTTCAATACTCGCGCACGTCAGCGCAGCGCCGAGCAACTCTTCTGGTCGATCCTGACGATCCTCCTCGTTGCCCTTGTCGCAGGCCTCATTCCCTTCGTTTGGCAATTGCCCGGCATGAAGCTTGTCCAGTTCCCCTGGCGCGCGCTGCTTTTGGTCGAGTTCACGACCGTAACTCTCATTGCAATCACACCGGTTCCTTCAAGAAACCCGCTGCTTCTCGCCGGCGCGGCAGCCGTTGGATTTGCCTACCTCGTCTTGGTGATAATTGGGGGTCACATGATCGGCCGGACCTGGAGCGAGGGCCAGCGGACAGCTGCGCAAATCCGCACCTATTATAGGGATGCACCCGAATATCTTCCGGCAGGCACGCCAATCCATCAGGGGGATGGCCCCGATGGCGCTCCGATTGTCTTGCCGGAGCTCCCCCTTGCAAGTGCTGCCGACCAGCGCGCGAGACTGAGGGCCCTGGCAGACAAGGACGGCGGAGTGAGGGTGAGCCTCGACAGCCCCGCTCCAACGTCGGTCCTCCTTCGCCGCTTCTACTTCCCACACTGGGAATTGCGCGACGGCAACGGGCGGCGGGTCGGGATTGTCGAGGATGCTTCCCGCCACGTGATCAGCTTCCGCGCTCCTGCAGGAAAGTCGGTGTTCCGCCTCGAGACCGGCACTGCGCCCAATGAACGGTTGGGCCGCATCCTCAGCCTCATTGCGCTTCTGCTCGTCGGCGCGATCGGCTCTGGTGAGCTGTTCCTCCGGTGGCGGGAGAAGCGCTCCCGTCCTCTCGCCTGGGCAAGCTAGCCTCGTAGCAGCGAAGCGACCTTTGATCTGAGTTTTCCGGGGCCAAGGTGGGTTTTGGCGCAGGGCCGAATGAGCAGGTGTCGCTTGTCGACGCGGCCATGCCCGGCAT
>DATMHD010000414.1:0-2027 GCA_035555075.1 Sphingomicrobium sp.
CGATCACCTTCCTGTTCAACGGCGGCCCCGGCTCCTCGACGGTCTGGCTGCGCATGGGCGCCTTCGGCCCGGTGCGCGTCGTCACCGCCGACGGCCGCCACACGCCGGCGCCCTACAGCGTCGTCGACAACGACCAGAGCCTGCTCGACGCCTCCGACCTCGTGTTCATCGATGCGCCCGGTACCGGCTTCAGCCGCATCGCGGGCAAGGACAAGGAAAAACCGTTCTACGGAGTCGACCAGGACATCCACGCCTTCACCGACTTCATTTCGCGGTTCCTGACGAAATACGGGCGCTGGAATTCGCCCAAATATGTCTTCGGCGAGAGCTATGGCACCATGCGCGCCGCCGGGCTGACGCTCGCGCTTCAAAAGGCGGACATTGACCTTAACGGCGTGATGCTGCTCTCGAACATCCTCAACTGGGACTTCATGCCCGACGATCCGCAGCTCAATCCCGGGATCGATACGCCCTACGTCGTGGCGCTCCCGACCTATGCGGCGACGGCCTGGTATTTCAACAAGGTGGCGAACCGGCCCGCGGACCTTCGCACCTTCCTCGACCGCGTCGAGCAATTCGCGACGACGGATTATGCCGAGGCGCTCCTCAAGGGGAACACGCTTGCGGAGCCCGAACGGCAGCGGATCGCGCAGCAACTCTCCGCTTATACGGGCCTTCCGGTCGCCTATCTTTTGAAAACGAACCTCAGGATCGAATATGGGGCGTTCCAGAAGGAGCTCCTTGGCGGGCAGGAGCTGACGACGGGCACGCTTGACACGAGGTTCCTCGGCGCGACGCTCGATCCCTTGAGCAAGGTCGCGACCTACGACCCGCAAGGAGCGGCGCTCGGCGGTGCCTATGTCGCAGCCTATCATGCTTATGTCCGTGACCGGCTGCACTATGAACCTGGCATCGAGTTCAAGTCGGGCATCCCGATCTACGGGAAATGGGATTACAAGCACCAGCCTCCGGGTGCCGACAAGCCGCTCATCATGCTGCCGAACGTGCTGCCGGACCTCGCCTCGGCAATGAAACAGAATCCGACCATGAAGGTCATGGTGAACGGCGGCTATTTCGACGTGTCGACGCCCTATTTCGAAGGGAAGATGGAACTTCGCCATCTCCCGGTCCCGGCGAACCTCCTCGGCAATATCGAATATCATTATTACCAGTCAGGCCACATGGTCTACGTCCGCGCCGAGACCCTCCATGAGCTCCACGACAATGTCGCGGACTTCATTCGCCGTACCGGGGGTGCACGCTAAAGTTCCTCTCGGCAGCAAGACCCTCGCCAAAGAGGGCATTGTTGTTCGGCAAACCTCTTCTGGCGGTTGCCATGGGCCCCGCGCGATCGTTAGGGCAGGACCATGCATCGCGTCGCGTCAGGTGGGAGCTGGTGAGCAGCTCCGACGAAGATGTCCTGCAGTTCGTTGCGGCGAGCTTCCCGTCGGTCTGGGCGCTGGAACTGCTCCTCGCCCTAAGGCGCGAGCGTCGCGCCTGGACGCGCGACCAGCTGGTCAGCGCATTGCGTGCAAGCGAACTCGTCGTCTCCCGCGCGCTTGATGCACTCGTTGCTGCAGGCCTTGCGTCAATCGACCATGAAGGCGTCCGATATCTCCCGGTGACCCCAGACATCGACCGATGCATGGACCGGGCCGAACAACTTTACCGGACGCGTCCCAACAGGGTCCGCCGAACGATCATTTCCGCAAGCACGAGCAGCGCAGCAGCATTCGCTGCCGCGTTCAGGCTGCGAAGGGACACGGATGACTGACATCTTTGCGACCATTGTCTATGTGCTCTGCTTCCTTGCAAGCCTCGCCTGCGCATGGCTGCTCGGCCGAAGCTTCCTTCGAAACGGGACGCGCCTGCTCCTCTGGAGCTCAATCTGCTTCGGGTTCCTTGCGCTCAACAATCTCGCACTGGTGCTCGATCTTGTGGTGTGGCCCGAAGATGTCGACTTGAGACTGCTCCGCCTCGCATTGGCACTTGCCGCAGTCGTATCGCTCATCTGGGGGTTCGTGTGG
>DATMHD010000415.1:0-4309 GCA_035555075.1 Sphingomicrobium sp.
AGGTTCCAGCTCTTCGCCATGGCTCCCTCGAACGACAGTCCGCGGGACTGAAGGAAGGAGTGGAAGGCCATGATGCCAAGGCCCACGCTTCGCTCGCGTTCGGCGCTGTACTTGGCTCGCGCCATCTCATCCGGAGCCCTCGCTATATAGTCGCTAAGCACGTTGTCGAGGAAGCGCATGACGTCCTCGATGAACTGCTTGTCCTTGTTCCACTCGTCCCAGGTCTCGAGGTTCACGGAACTCAGGCAGCACACCGCGGTGCGGTCGGCGCCAAGATGGTCGCGGCCGGTCGGAAGCGTGATTTCCGAGCACAGGTTCGAGGTTGAAACCTTAAGGCCCAGATCGCGGTGATGCTTGGGCATCGCCTTGTTCACGGCATCAATGAAGATGATGTACGGCTCGCCGGTCGCAAGGCGGGTCTCGACGAGCTTCTGGAACAGGCTTCGCGCGTCAACCTTGCCGCGCTCGGAACCATCGCGCGGGGACCGCAACATGAACTCGGAGCCGTCGCGGACCGCTTCCATGAATTCGTCGGTGACGAGGACACCATGGTGAAGGTTCAGCGCCTTGCGGTTGAAATCGCCCGAGGGTTTGCGGATCTCGAGAAACTCCTCGATCTCGGGATGCGAGATGTCGAGGTAGCAGGCGGCCGATCCGCGGCGGAGCGAGCCCTGGCTGATCGCGAGCGTCAGGCTGTCCATGACGCGGACGAACGGAATGATGCCGCTCGTCTTGCCGTTGAGGCCGACGGGCTCGCCGATGCCGCGCACGCGGCCCCAATAGGTGCCGATGCCGCCGCCGCGCGATGCCAGCCAGACATTCTCGTTCCATGTGCCGACGATACCCTCGAGGCTGTCGTCAACGCTGTTGAGATAACAGCTGATCGGAAGGCCGCGGCCGGTACCGCCATTCGAGAGAACGGGTGTCGCCGGCATGAACCACAGCTTCGAAATATAATCGTAGACGCGCTGCGCGTGCTCCGCGTCATCGGAATAGGCAGCTGCGACCCTGGCGAACAGATCCTGGTAGCCTTCCCCTGGAAGAAGGTAGCGATCCTTCAGCGTCTCCTTGCCGAACTCGGTCAGAAGGTCGTCGCGCTTTGAATCGGTCTTCACGGCGAACTTGGGCGCGTGAACCGCCTTCGTGCCCGTTGCCACTGTCGAAACGTCGTCGCTCGTTACTTCTGAGCCAGTGGAGAAATCCATCGCGCTACCCCGCCCTTCATCGGCCCCGTCGAGGACCGTTTGTTCCTGACTTGTTCGACTCGGAGCCATCGCGGCATCCTAGCCGTTTTCCGCGCACTTCGGGGCTTTTTCGCCGCGCTTCCCTGTGGAAAGCGGGGACGAGTCTTCCCGTCACCGGAATATAGTCATTCCGGCTCCAGAACACCAGTTGTTGAGTGTTCCCCCTCGTTCGCTACTATCTATTGTGCCTCAACCGTCGCTGGACGCAAGCGGGTAAATCATGGGTCAACATAAAATCCTGTGGATTTGCCGCAGTGCAGCAGTCGAGCCGGTGACCCCGGCAGTGAACGGTTGCGGCGGCCGGCTCGTCGCGCAGGTGAACCCGTGCCTTGCGCGACGCGATCGCGAACAGGCAAAGCACGGCGTAGCAAAAGGCCGGAACGATGAAGGCCGTGACATAGCTGCTGTGCTGCGACACGAGCCCGACGATGAGGGGAACTACCGCCCCTCCGACGATCGAGAAGCAGAGGAATCCAGAGGTCGCCTCCTCCGACGCGCCGGACCGCTCGAGGGTGATCGTGAAGATCACCGGGAACATGATCGAATTGAAGAGCCCGATCGACAGCGCCGCCCAGCCTGCAGGAACGCCGCCAATGCCAAAGACGAACAGGCAAAGTGCACAAGCGAGCGCGGTGAAGATCGAAAGAAGCTTCGGCGCAGCAATCCTCGTGAGGAGTGCAGAGCCGATGAAGCGGCCGACCATTGCTCCGCCCCAATAAAGGGCCGTCGCCTTGCCGGCCTGCTCGAGGGAAAGGCCGGTTACGCCATCCTGGGCACGACAAAAGTCACGAGGGGCGCATCGAACACTGCGTCCGAGCGGCCCCAGACGAGGTCCGAATTGAGGAAGAGCGCCATCTGTGTGCCGATCGCGACCTCGGCGCCGACATAGAGGAAGATCGCAAGGCCCCCGAACAACGCCCATCCCGATGTGAGCGCTTCGCGGATGGTTGCAGCGATGCCGAGCGTCGCACTCTCGGTTGGCGGAGGCGGCGCGGCCCTGTTGATGAGCCGCCGCGCCGCGAAGATCGTCAGTCCGATGAAGACAAGCATCGCGGCTAGCCAAAGATAGGCGTGGCCAATGCCTCCAAGGGCAGTCGCCCTTGCCCCTTCAGTGACCCCTGCCCCGGCTTTGACCTCGATGCCGCGAAGGAAGAGGTGGGCGCCGAGGATCGGGCCGAGGAAAGTGCCGAGACTGTTGAACGCCTGGCTGAATGTCAGGCGGAAGTGACTCCGCTCGGGAGGGCCGAGCGCGGCCGCGAGCGGATTGGCGGCGACCTGCAGAATAGTGATCCCGCTTGCAAGGACGAACAGGCCGACAAGGATCAGCGGATAGGTGGCAGCGTCCACAGCGACCATCATGACGAGGCAGCCGGCGACCATCATCCCGAGCGAGAAGAGCACCGTCGAAACCGACTTCATGCGGGCAAGGAGGATGGCGCCGGGGAAGCTCATGACTCCATAGGCGATGAAAAAGGCGAAGGCGGTGAGCTGCGCTTCGACGTCGGTCAGGTGGAAGATGCCTTTGACCGAGGCGACCAGAGGATCATTGAGCGAAGTGATGAATCCCCAGGCAAAGAAGAGGCAGGTGACCACTCCATAAGCGCCCCCGACCGCCGCTCCCCGCTGCTGCTCCACGCCCTGATCCCTCCCCTTTAGACCGGAGCGTGGCAGCGAAAATTCAGCCGCACAAGGCAGGCAATTCACTGCTAGACTTCAGTTCGATGACAAAGCTTCAACGCCGCTACGTCGAGAAACCCTGGGGCCGATCCGAGCTTCCGCCGATGTTCGATCCTCCGGCCGGCAAGCGCATCGGCGAAGTCTGGTTCGAAGGAAGAGCCGGGCTCCCGCTCCTCGCCAAATATATCTTCACGAGCGACGCACTTTCGATCCAGGTTCACCCGGACGATGATCAGGCGAGGAAGCGCGGCCTCGCGCAGGGGAAGAGCGAATGCTGGACCATCCTCGATGCGGATGATGGAGCGACGCTTGGCCTTGGCCTGAAGCGCAGCGTCGGGATGGACGAGCTGCGCTCGGCGGCGGTCGATGGTTCCATTGAAGAGCTGATCGACTGGCGCCCGGCGGCAGCAGGCGATTTCATTTTCGTTCCGTCCGGCACGATCCATGCGATCGGCGCCGGCATATCGCTTCTGGAATTTCAGCAGAACGCAGACGTCACCTACCGTCTCTATGATTATGGCCGGCCGCGCCAACTTCACCTCGATGAAGGGATCACGGTCGCAAAGGCCGCACCCTTCCCCGGCGACCTTGTGCAAAGCATCCGCGGCAAGGATCAAGCGACGCTGGTCGACGGCCCCCATTTCCGCCTGATGCTTACCGCGGAGGACGTCATGAAGGACCAGCAGCGATGGGTGATGCCGCTTGCCGGCAAGGCAGCTGGGCAATGTTTCCTCCTCGAGCCCGGCGAACCGCTCGAGGCCTTGGGCGTGCAAATGCTGATCGGCGCTACCTCAGAGCGCTCATAGCAAGCGCGATCGCACCAAGCGGCCCCGCATCATCCCCGAGCGCCGGTGCCCGGACATAGGGACGATTGCGCGGGAGTTCGAGATAACCGTTGAGGCTTTGGGCAAGCATGCGCTCGATCGTGGCGAGGAGGTGCGGATGGTTCCCGACGACGCCGCCACCCATTGCAATCGCCCGCGGCGCCGCAGCGCAGACGATCGCCTGACATAGCTGCGCGAGCGCGAAGGCGACCGACGTCCACGAAGGATCATCCGGGGCGAGACTGGCGATGCCCTCTCCCGCCCGCGCCTTCAGCGACGGGCCCGCGGCGAGACCTTCGACGCAGTCTCCGTGATAGGGGCAGGTCCCCGGAAAGTCGTCGCCCGCAAGTCTTGCAACGCGGATGTGGCCAAGCTCGCAATGGGCAAAGCCGCGCGTCGCCTGGCCCCGAACGATGAGGCCGACACCAACGCCTGTCCCGACCGTAACATAGGCGAAGTCGTCAAACCCTTGGCCGGAGCCCCAGCGCATTTCCGAAAGGGCAGCGCCATTCACATCGGTGTCGAACGTGGCGGGCACACCAGCGGCGAGCGCGAGCCGCCCGG
>DATMHD010000416.1:0-3788 GCA_035555075.1 Sphingomicrobium sp.
CCGGAGCTTGCGTGCCGAGGTCGCCGTCTTGCGCTGGACTTCGCGCTCCGCGCGTCGGCGGAGGCGATCCTCCATCCGCTCCAGGATGGCGCCAAGAAGCGCGCGGCCCCGGTCCATGTTGTCCGCAAGATAGTGATCGAAATGATCTCGCACCGCCGCTTCGACGAAGCGCGCGGCTTCGAGACTGGTGAGCCGGTCCTTGGTCTGGCTTTGAAAATGAGGGTTGCGGATAAATACGCTCAGCATCACCTCGACGCCGTTGAAGACGTCGTCGGCAGTGATGTCCTTTGCCTTCTTGTTGCCGACCAGCTCGCCGAATGCGCGGATGCCCTTGGTGAGCGCGCCGCGAAGGCCAGCCTCGTGGGTGCCACCGTCAGGCGTCGGGATGGTGTTGCAATAATAGCTTTCGCTACCTTCGCTGTAGAGCGGCCACGCAACGGCCCATTCGGCGCTTCCCTGGTCTGCCGGAAAGTCCTGCCGACCGACAAAGGGTTGGTTGGTGACTGTCGGCCGGTCGCCGAGCTGCTCCGCGAGGTGATCGGCAAGGCCGCCGGGGAACTGGAAGACGGCCTGCTCTGGAACCTCTGCGGACGCGAGCAAGGGATCGCATCTCCAGCGGATCTCGACGCCCGCGAATAGATAGGCCTTGGATCGAGCAAGCTTGTACAGGCGCTCGGCACTGAATTTCGCGCCTTCACCGAAGATCTCGGGATCGGGAGTGAAGGCGACGGTGGTGCCGCGACGATTGGGAGCCGCGCCAACGGTCTCGAGGGGCGAGGTCGCGACGCCTTTCGAAAATGTCTGGCGATAGAGCGTCCGGTCGCGGGCGACCTCCACGGTCGTTTCGCTCGAGAGCGCATTGACGACGCTCACGCCGACGCCGTGGAGCCCCCCGGAGGTTGAATAGGCCTTGCCCTCAAACTTGCCGCCCGAATGGAGGGTGGTCATGATGACCTCGAGCGCGGACTTGCCCGGATATTTGGGGTGGGCATCAACCGGGATGCCCCGGCCATTGTCGCTGACACTGAGGCGGTTGTTCCGGCCAAGCTCGACCTCGATGCGGGTCGCATGGCCCGCAACCGCCTCGTCCATGCTGTTGTCGATCACTTCCGCCGCAAGGTGGTGGAGAGCACGCTCGTCCGTGCCTCCGATGTACATGCCGGGACGGCGGCGCACGGGCTCCAGTCCCTCGAGAACCTCGATCGCGGAGGCATCGTAGCTGGAGGGCGCGGAAGATGAAGGAGACGAAAACAGGTCGGCCATTTGGAAAGAAGGTATAGTGCCTGCCTTTCAGCGGTGCCAAGCGCGGGAAGGCGCGTTTTCCACAACTTGGGACTGCGGGGATGTCCCCTCCGCGCTCAAATCAGGCTCATGCCTGCCCGAGGTTCCTTTCGCTTCGCTGCCGGTTGGCTCCTCGTCACCGCCTTGAAAGCGGCTGTTTTTTCCCCATCTCCCTAGTGCCGGACGCCGTCTCTGGGTCCGGCGACGGGGCGAAGCCGCCCGCACACGCGCGCCTTCCGCTCCGCCAGTCGCTCAAATGGAGGACATGACCTATGCGTAGTGCTTTTGATTTCGCGCCCTTCAGGCGCTCCACTGTCGGCTTTGATCGGTTGTTCGACATGCTCGAAAACAGCTCTGTCGGGCAGGCAGGCGAGAACTATCCGCCTTTCGATCTCATCAAGCTTGGCGACAATGATTACCGGATCGAGCTTGCAGTTGCCGGGTTCAGGCGTGACGAACTCGATATCACCGCCCAGCAGAACGTGCTTGTCGTGTCGGGACGCAAGAAGGACGAAACCGACGAGAAGACCAGCAATTATATCTATCGCGGGATTGCAACGCGCTCCTTCGAACGCCGGTTCGCACTTGCCGATCACATCCAGGTGAGGGGTGCCGACATGAAGGACGGACTGCTCGCGATCGAGCTGGTACGGGAAATCCCGGAGGCCATGAAGCCCAGGAAGATCGATATCGGCGAGGCCGCAGGCGAGCAGCGGTCCAGGATCGGCGATCGTCCTGCGTCCGAGCAGACGCTCGAGGCCGAGGCCGAGCAGGCCTAGGAGGCGCAACGCCGCCTGAGGGCAACAAAGGCCCCGGGAGCAGGTGCTCCCGGGGCCTCTTTTCTTATCTGCCCTTCAAGCCACTAGCTCTTCCTCACAGTGACCTTGAGATAGGTTGCCGGGATATCCGTATTCGAAATCCCCTCGTTCCGGCTTTCGAAAAGCGCTTGAAGTTCATCGGCGAGTTCACCCGCAAGGCCATTTCGCTCCGCCGCCTCGAAAGCATTCATGGTGGGACCGTAATAAGCTCTGAAGATCGCCAGAAGCTCTGACGCGGGGCCCGGATGCCGGAAGCGCCAGGACAAGCGTTCAAAGCTGATCTGCCGGGGCTGGATGCCGGCGGCTCCAAACCGTTCCTCCACATGCGACGTCTCGCCCCAGGTCATCGGACTGACGAAGCCCTCGGGAGGGGGCGGCGTATAGGCTGCACTTACCTTCAGGATCTCGGCCACGAGCGTCGGGTCGCCCAGAATCCAGTTCCCCATGATGATCCGCCCGCCGCTCCTCGTCACCCGAACCATCTCGCGAGCAACATCGAACGGGCGGGGCGCGAACATCGCGCCGAAAACCGAAAGGACGACATCGAAGCTTGAATCGGCAAGCTCGGCGAGGTTCGACGCATCTCCTTGCTGGAACTTGAGGTTTTGAAGGCCCGCCGCCGCTGCTCGCCTGGCGCCTGCAGCAACGAGGTTCGAGGCAATATCGACGCCAAGGACCTCAGCGCCGCGCCGTGCCGCCGGAACGGCGGTCGTGCCATCCCCGCATCCAAGATCGAGGAGGTCCATGCCTTTCTCGATGCCGAGCGTGTCGACGAGTTCCTCGCCGCTCTCGCGCATGGTTTCGGCTATCCGCGTGAAATCCCCTTTTTCCCACAGGGCGCGGTTCGGATTGATCCTGTCGATTTCAGTGACATTCATGTTCATGCCCTCGTTTCCCGCTGTTACCAGATCCTTGTCCCGGCGACGTGCTGCTCGGCTGCTGCGACGATGAGCGCCTCGACGAAACGGTCGACCTCGACGCTCTCCTCGAGCGCAGCGAGGAAGCTTGGGTCGAGCCGCTCTTCAAGGCGGCCGTCGGCGCCGCGCTCAACGATCCAGACCCGCGCCTGATCGTCGATCTTTTCGGCCGCCTGCTGGCCCACAATGTCCGGGAACGCCGGATCCATCAGCAAATGTCTCAATGCTTTAATCCTTCCTGGTGTTTGGGTCCGGACGCGCCAGCTGCGGCTGGAAGGGGAGGGAACCGACGCGCCCGGAAGCCCGGGAATGCCTGTCGACCGGCGATTGATCGTCGTTCAGGCAAAGACGGGCGCGGCTTCGGCAATGCGCTCGGCGGCACGGCGCGAGATGGAATTGAGCGCGTCCTGGAAGCGCTCGTGGACCATGCCGGAACCGATGTAGGTCCAGCGCGCGGCCTGGTGCTGCTGGCCTTCGATCTCCTCGCGATCCTCGAGCTTGCGACCGATGGCCGTCTCGAGGGCGTCGAGGTTGAAGGCCGCCTGGGTCTTGAGGCCTTCGTCAAGGAACCCGCCGATCTCGAAGAACTCGTCGATCGCCTTGTCGATCTGCTCCTCGCTCCGGCCCTCGGCCAGCGCCTCGACGATGAGCGTGTCGAGCTTCGCGTGCTGCGCTTCCTCCATCCAGTGGTGCTTCATCAGGCTCTTGAACAAAGGATCGAGATCGCCGTCGTCGCGGATCGAGCCGAGATAATGCTGCTGCGTCATCCACT
>DATMHD010000417.1:0-3860 GCA_035555075.1 Sphingomicrobium sp.
TTGCACGCGACTCATCTGGCTACGGACTGGGGGGACACGGGCGTCCTCTATTTCCTGATGAGGACACCGCACAGGACCTCGCCTCGGCGCCTCGTCGATGTCGACGAGAATTCTCTTTACTGGCGCTTCGTCTGGCTGAGCTGGATCCCGATTTACGTGCTCATCTATTGGGTGCCGAGGTTCTTCCGATGAAGCGCTCAAGCGAGATGCGCGATTTGTTCATGCCCTGGGCGGGCCTCGTCGCCGGGACCATCGGCGCTGGCTTCGCGCACCAGTTCGGTGCCGACGGAAGTTTCGACAATTGCAGCCGGTTCAGCCCCTTGCCGCTGCTCATCGTGTCGGTCGCGTGCCTGCTCCTTGTTGCCGTCGGGGGGCTTGAATCCTGGCGCGTGGTTCGAGGCGATTCCGAAACGCCCGCGCGCAAGCTTGTCGCGATCATTTCGGTCGGCTCGGTCGCGCTGTATCTTCTGGCGATCCTGCTGCCGATGGTCGCGTCACTGGTGATTCCGCCATGCTACCAGTGAGGCGCATCGCACTTGCGACCCTGGCGGCCATTCCGGCGGCAGCGTCGGCGCACGGCGGTCACGAGCATGGCCAGGCGCCCGGCTGGGAATTTGATCCCCTTGTGGTCCTGCCGCTTGTCCTCGCGCTGGCGATTTTCCTCGTAGGCCAAAGGCGTCTGGCGCAGCGCTCATCGATTTCACGCAAGCGCAGCTGGCTGTTCCTCGGCGGCTGGGCGGTGCTGGCGCTGTCGCTTACGTCCCCTCTCCACCAAGGGGGCGAACAGAGTTTCACCCTGCACATGATCGAGCATGAGCTCATCATGCTTGTCGCGACATTGCTACTCGCGGCCTCGCATGCGGGCGGCGTCCTCGCCTGGGGCCTCCCTGCGCCGCTTCGCCGAGCGCTCGGCGGAGGATGGAAGGCTCCATTGACGTCGCTGTGGCGGTTGCTGACGGAGCCCGTGACCGCGACCGTCGTCCAGGCCCTCGCGCTTTGGGCATGGCATGCCCCGGCCCTGTTCGACCGCGCGCTCGGTAGCGACGCCTGGCATGCAGCCCAACATTTGAGCTTCGTGGCCACTTCGCTGCTCTTTTGGGTGGCGATGCTCGACCCACGACGAGGCGGCTATCTGCTTTCCGCAGCCTGCCTGTTCCTGACCTCATTGGTCGAAGGCGCGCTCGGAGCCTTGATGGCGCTGTCCCCCAGCCCCTGGTATTCGGCCTATGCCGCCATGGGTGTTTCGGGAATCGGCCTGGATCCGACCACGGACCAGCAACTCGCCGGGCTGATCATGTGGGTCCCAGGAGGCGTCGTGCATGGAGCTGCGGCGCTTGCACTTCTGTATCGTTGGTTGAGCACGAGCGAGGGAGCGAATGCGCTACGTGCGAGCTAGGACAGCGGCCGGAGCCATCGCGCTGATCCTTGCGGGTGCGGTGCTCGCCGGGGTGATCTACGACGCCGTCGACGACCGAAGCGACGCGTGGAACCATGCGGCGGCGGCCACCGGCGGCAATCCGTCCCGCGGCGAGGCGATGTTCATCCAATATGGCTGCGGGAGCTGTCATGGTCTCAAGCATGTGCGGAAGGCCACGGGAATGGTCGGGCCGCCGCTCGACGGCATCGCTGTCAGGGCGATCATTGCCGGCAAGCTTCCCAATCAGCCCGACAATATGGTGCGCTGGATTCGTGATCCCCAGCAGGTGACTCCCGGAACCGACATGCCTGACCTGCATGTCAGCCAGCGCGACGCGCGGGACATCACCGCCTTCCTCTACACGCGAGCCGAATAGCGTCGATTACCAGATGTCGTTGATCGTGGCGGCGACGGTCACGATCGCCGTGACGATCACGCCGATAAGTGCCCAGTTGGCCCACCAAGGCCATTCGAGAAGCGGTTGATCTTTCACAGCCCGAACAACGCCGCAGCGGGACACGAGTTCACCGCCTTTGCTGACGAGCGGGCCGGATATGAGTCGGGCCGAGCCTTGCGGCCCGGCCCGTTCCCCAACCCCTCCCGGAGAAACTAAGCGCGGTAGAAAATGTGCGTGCCGATGCGCTCGACTTGCGTGAGGCGCGAGCCCCACGACGGAGCGACATAATTGGCGTGATACCAGAGAACGTCGGTCGGAACCGAACGGATGACATTGGCCATGGCCAGGCGGGCAACGCCCTGTGCCTTGGCCCAGGCTTCGGCGTCCCGGATCTGCGGAAACTCGCCGTGCTGGACGAACGAGAACTGCCAGGGCTGCTTGACGACTTCGCACCAGCTGGTGGGATATTTGCCCGAAGCGGCGCGGTTCATGACGACATCGGCGACTGCAAGCTGGCCTTCCAGGCTCTCGCCGCGCGCTTCGAAATAGACGGCGGTGGCAAGGCAGTTCGCCTGCTCGTCGAGCTGAATGCCGGCGCTGTAGCGGTCGACGAGCGCGTAAAGCGGCCAGCCCGCATTATAGAGCCAGCGGCCTTCACGGGCGATCTTGGCGATCTCAGCCTGCTGGGCGCTGCCCTGCGTGCCAAAAACGGCGCCAACGGCGTTCGAGAACATGGTGCTGGTCGAGGCGATGGTCTGCTGGACGGCCTGGACGACCGGAGCAGCGGCCCGGGTGCCGAGCGGCTGTGCGGATTTGTCTACCGAGGCTGCGTTCAGCGAGTAGTTGGTGTTGACCAGCTGTGTCGACTGGGCGGCTGCGTTGCCCGCACCCAGAAACAGCGTAAGTGATCCCACAACCGCGGTGATACCGCGGTTCCGCAGAAGCTTGTTCAATTTGCTCTCGTGCCCTTGGCGGCCGATCGGACACAGGAATAACGGGGCGCCGAAGCGGCGTCTCGAAATCGCCCTGTGAAGGTTCGTCCGTCTTGCCCGGGACCGGCGTCTCTCGCGCCTTCAGGTCCCCGCTCTCGTTAACCGATGAGGGCCAAATATGGATTTTCCCGGATGATGGAAGAGCTCCATCGGTGAGTTGAGCCCATCGCGGGACGAATGACGGAACTCGTTGAAAACACTATAGAAAGTTGAGGGGGTTCAGATTTCGCTCTGCTGTCGCTAGTGCCGCAGCGGAGGATCCGCATGGCATATTGGCTGATGAAGTCCGAGCCCAGCAGCTACAGCTGGCAGGACCTCGTTCGCGATGGCTCGACCGAATGGGTCGGTGTTCGCAACAATGCCGCGCGTCTCCACCTTATAGCGATGAGGCGTGGTGACGAAGCGTTCTTCTACCATTCTATGGATGAACGCGCGGTGATTGGGATCATGCGGGTCACTCGCGAGGCCGCGCCCGACCCCAAGGACGCCGATTGGGTCTCCGTCAAGGTCGAGCCGCTCCAGGCGCTGAAGAGCCCGGTCACGCTGAAGGAAATCAAGGCCGAGCCCAAGCTCGCGAAGATGGAGCTGATCCGCCAGTCGCGGCTGTCCGTGGCCCCCGTTCGCGACGCGGAGTGGGCCGAGATCCTGCGGCTTTCCGGGAAAGCCAGTTGATTCGTCTCATTGCGGTGATTGTTGCAATGGCTCTTCCAGCGTCGTTGCCGGCGCTTCCGTCAGGCCCGCACCTCACCGTCGACGGTTGGGGGCCTGTCCGGATCGGCATGAGCCGCGCCCAAGTCGAGCGCGCACTTCACTCGAAGCTCGAAGGCGAACCGCTGGACGACGAGGAAAGCTGCATCGAAATGAAGCCCACCGGCCGCGACGACGGAATGTGGTTCATGTTTGAAGGGTTCAAGCTCACGCGCATTTCCATCACCGAGCCGAGCAAAGTGGCGACGCCGCGTGGGGTAGGCATCGGCTCGAGCGCTGAGGAGGTCAGGACCGCCTATCGGAAGGGGCTGAAGGTCGAGCCGCATTATTATGAGGACCTACCGTC
>DATMHD010000418.1:0-3189 GCA_035555075.1 Sphingomicrobium sp.
GGTGAGGGCGCACGTCCATCCCCTGGCCGGGTGAGAGCCGCGCGTGTCCCATCTGGTCGAAGAAGATGAAGGGCCCGACCATTGTCCGTTCCTTGTGCGGAAGCGTGCGGTGGACCTTGAACCCGCCAAGGTCGTGGGTGACGGGAGCGAGGGTTAGGAGGATGGGGTTCTCAGTCATTCGCCCGGCGCCTTTGCCTTGATTGAAAGGGCATGCACCCGTTCCCCGACCAGGTCGCCGAGCGCCGAATGAACCATTCGCTGCCGCTCGACGCGCGTTTTTCCCGAGAAAAGCGGGCTTTCGATCAGCAAGGTGAAGTGGCTCTCGCCGGCAGGATTGTAGCCTCCATGCCCGCGATGCTTCTCGCTGTCGTCGACGCGCTCGATGCTCGTCGGCTCGAGCGCGCCGAGGCGGCGAAGCATTTCCCGTGCAACCGGACCCGTGGCGAGAGCGTCCATCACACCTATATAGAGGGGCTGATGGCGTCACGTAATCCCAAGCTGCACGGCAAAGTCGAAGGCGCGACGGGGCGCTGCGCAGTCCCGGGTTGCAAGCAACGCGGTGAATATCGGGCGCCTGTGCAGCCGGCGAACTTCGACGGGCCGGGCGCGTACCGGCTGCTTTGCCTCGAGCACGTCCGCGAGCACAACACGAAGTACAATTATTTTGCCGGGATGAGCGCCGAAGAGATCAGCGATGCGCAAAGCCCTCTCGCCGGATGGGAGCGGCCGAGCCGTCGCTTCGCGCACAATGGCGCGGACCCGATGCCGGCGTGGGCGGATTTTGCCGATCCGCTCGAAGCGATCGCCGCAAGCTTTCGCCGTGCCGATCGCGGCCCGCCACAGCGATTCACGAAAGAAGAGCGGCGCGCTCTCGGGGTCCTCGGCCTCGGCGAGGATGCCGAATTGCACGCCGTCCGCAGGAATTATTCGAAGCTCGTCAGGCGCTATCACCCCGACCGAAACGGGGGCGACCGAAGCCACGAGGCGATGCTCGCCAAGGTGATCGACGCCTGGCAGCTTTTGAAAAAGGCCAAGGCCTTCGCTTAATCCCGATCGGGGGCTCCAAGCGGGAAGAGGTGCCGATACGGCCGCGCCTCGTCGACGGCCCGGGCAACTGATGGCCGCGCAAGCACGCGCTTCCGATAGTCTTTGAGGGTTGCCAACTGGTCCGGGATCGGGTGGACCCAATCGGCATAGAAGAGGGAGGGCGCACCCGCACAATCGGCGAGCGTGAACGAATCGCCCGCCGCCCATTCCCGCCCGGCGAGCCGGGAGTCCAGCCAGGGATAGGCTTTGTCGAGCGCGGCCTTCGCCCGCGCGATCCGGCCCTCATCGGGCGTCGGCGTGATAAAGGGCAAATGCTCGGCGACGATCGCCTGGACCGGAGTCATCACATGATTGTCGAAAATCCGGTCGAGCATCCGGACCTCGCGTGCGGCCTGTCCACCGTTGGGAACGAGAGCGGGCGCGACATGCTCGACGATCACGCTCGATTCCATGATCGGCTCGCCGTCCTCGACCAGGAGCGGGAACTTGCCCACGGGCCAATGGGCGAGGAATGCCGCTTCGTTCTCCGGATATTTGTCGCCGGCGATGTTGCGGAATTCGAATGGCGCGCCTGCCTCGTAAAGCGCGATCAGCGCCTTCCAGGTGTAGGAGGAGAAAGGGTGACCGAAGAGAACCAGGCTCACCAGTCACCCGCTTTCATTTTCTCGCGCCGTTCGAGCTCTTCCTGGCTCGGCGGCTTCGTTTCGAACGATCCCGTGCCGACGTCGCCGTCCGGCTCGAAGCTTGTAATTGTGACGCCTTTAGGGGTGACGTAATGATCCACGAGACGAAGCGCCGAGGGCGTTTCGGATCCGTCGAAAATCCGTTTGCCGGGACCCAGCACCACTGGGAAAGTGAGCAGTACCAGCCGGTCGATCAGCCGGGCCGAAAGCAGCGGCGGATAGAGCGTGCTGCTGCCCTGGATCAGGAGATCGCGCCCTTCGCTGTTCTTGAGCTCGGCAACCGCTTCCGCGGTGTCGCCGCTCAGCCGGTGGCTATTTTCCCATTCGAGCGGCTCATCGGAGTGAGTCAGCACATATTTTTCTATCTGCTGAAATTTCTCGCCGATCGGCTGGTCGCGATTGTGCGGCCAGTAGCCCGAGAAGATGTCGTACGTCCGCTTGCCCAGAAGCAGGTCGTACTCGCCCATGATGATCCCCTCGAAGGGGCCCATGTCCTCGTCCCAGTGAGGCGCGACCCAGCCGCCGAGCTTGAAGTTGCCGGTCGGATCCTCTTCCGGCCCGCCCGGAGCCTGCATCACTCCATCGAGCGAGACGAAGACGGCCCCGGTAAGCTTACGCATCGACATTCTCGCCACGCAGGGCTGCCTCGATATTGGCGACGTCGATCTTGGTCATCGTCATCATTGCGTCGAATGCGCGCTTTGCCGCGGCTTTGTCAGGGTTGCTATTGGCTTCGAGAAGCACCCGCGGAGTGATCTGCCAGGAGAATCCCCATTTGTCCTTGCACCATCCGCAGGCGCTTTCCTGGCCGCCATTGTCGACGATTCCGTTCCAGTAGCGATCGGTTTCTTCCAGGTTTTCGGTGATCACCATGAAGCTGACCGCTTCATTGGGCTTGAAGTTGGGCCCGCCGTTCAGGCCGACGAACGATTGCCCGAGCACGGTGAAGTCGACGGTCAGCTCTTCGCCTTGCGCTCCCCCGGGAAAGTCGCCCGGCGCTTGCATAGCCGCGTCGACATGGCTGTCGGGAAATACCGACGCATAGAATTCAGCCGCCTTGCGCGCTTCGCCTTTGTCGAACCAAAGGCACGTCGTCATCTTGCCAGTCATGAAACCCTCCTTGCTTGCAATCTTGAGCCGAGCACGAGCCTGTCGCCGGGGCCGTGAACCGCGGCGAACAGCAGGCCGCCGATAAAGACGAAGTGATCGACGAAGAATCCGAACTCCATCATGTTGCCACCCCACCGGTCGGGCCCGTGGAAAGCGAAGCCGAGGAACAGCACGTAAGCAGCCGCCATGATCGCCGCGTCGCTGAAGAACAGGCCGGTGAGGAATGCGATCGCAAGCGCGATCTCGAACAGGGCCGCGATCCATGCGAGGAGCTTGGCATTGGCGAAGCCGGCCGCGGCGATCTCGCCTGCGGTCGCGTCCATCCCGACGATCAGGAATTTGAACGCGC
>DATMHD010000419.1:0-2007 GCA_035555075.1 Sphingomicrobium sp.
GACGGGAAAGGGTGATGCCATTGTGGGGGTCGAGTGAGATATTGAGATTGAAGCCGGCCGCGAAGTCGCCGTTGCTTGCAGCCTCGCCGCTGAGTGCGATTGCCATCGAGTCCAGGCGAAGGATGTGCGTCAGCCGGACGCGGGCCCGATGCTCGATCCCGTCATAGGCCGCGATCGCCTCCCAGTCCGTATGCTCGGTCGCGCTCCAATAAGCGGAGAGTTCCGCATCCTTGAAGTGCCCTGATCGCCCGATCTCAAAATCGGCCGTACCGCGAAGCCGCACATTGCCGATATGCCCGCTCGCGATAAGTCCAATGGTGGTTTCGGCCGAAGGAGAAGGACCGGTCGGCATGAGGTCCTTGTGGTAGCGCAGCTCGGTGCCAAGATTGAAGCGGTCGATATTGGCAGAAAGCCGCGCGGCCGCCTCAAGCATCCGCGATCCGTCGGCACGATCGATCACGTGCGCCTCGGCATGTGCTGGGAGAAGCGCTTTGCCGACATGCAGCGGCGCATCGAGCGCAGCGCGCGCGTCCCGATAGGATTGTTCCGGCCCCCCACGTAAATGAAAATCATTTGCGATAAGGGCATCGACGTTGACGTAGACGCTCCCGAGCTTGCCAAGCAGCTGGGCGTGCGCCGCAGTGCCTCCGTTGGATTCGCGCGCGGCGCTCATCTCGATGAGGGCTCCGCCAACGGACCTTCGAAGAGTAGCTTCGATAAAGGTCAGGCGCTGGTCGCCAATGAGCATTGCCCGAGCCAGCACGCCGACAGACGTGCGGGCATCGAGCCCATGTTCGAGCGACACGCTCGCCTGCGCCTTCGGCTCGGCAAGATCGTCGGGTGGCTTTTCCAGCGTGACCAGGTCGCGGCCGGGCTGGTTGGCGCCGATCCAGTACCAGGTCTGTCCTTTAGGGACCTCGTCCTGGCCTACGTTATATTGTTCGTTGCGTTCGCGAATCTGCCCCTGTGGACCGTAGAGCACGACGCGAATCCGGTTGTCTCCGTAGAGAAGTTGAACGTCGTCAAAGGCATAGCGTTGGGAGGGATCGGACTTGGCAAAGCCCAGAAGCTCGCCGTTCCGATAAAGCTCCGCTTCCCAGCCCGACGGCAGGTCGCCCTCGATGCGGGTGCGGTCAAACGCGGTACGGGTGGTCAGCGGACGGTTGGTAAGGACTGCTCCGCGGCCCGCCGAGGCAGCGCCCGTGAGACTGCTGTCGAAGCCCTCGACATCGCCAATGCCAACATGGGTCGCCTTCAAGGGTCCGAGCAAATGGCCGTTGGGATCGGACCGGAACGCCCGCACCCTCAGGAGGCTCGGCTTGCCACGATCGGTCGTGGTCACCTGGGCATCGTATGAGAGATGTGCGATCTCGCCCGCCGCGTAGACCGAACCCTGGCGATCGACACGCAAGCCGTCCCTTGCGCGATAGGTGATACCGCCGCTCACGACGAAATCGAGCGCGGGCGAGCGCCACATCCGATAGGGAACTCGGACTTGGGGCAGGCTTGCGAGATCGAACGTCGCATGATGCAGGTTCGCCGCACGCTTCTTGCGCTCCATGGCGAGTTCGACCGGGAGCTTCTGGTCGGATGACAAAATGAGAACCGAGCCCGATGTCATCGCCTTTACCCCGATCCCGAACCAGCGGGTGAGCGCCGACGTCTGGACACAGAGGCCGTCAGGGATTTCGCGAATGGTCCCGGGCGACATGGCTTCGCTCTTGCCGGCACCGTAGCTCGCCCGCTGCGCGCCATAATCAATGTCGATCTTGTTGTTTTCCCTGAATGCCCATCCGCTCGCCCGTCTCGAGCCGAGGTCGATCCGCATCGGGACGTCAAGCGCAGTCAAGAAGTCGCCTAAGACGACACAAGGACCTTCCGGCGACACATAGGCCCGGACGGTGTCGCCGAGACGCAGCTGATGCACATTGACGTCGAGGATATATTGTTCGTCCGGATCTGGCGCACATGGCGCAAGTGCCGACCGCGGCGAGGCTGACGCGGCAA
>DATMHD010000420.1:0-4166 GCA_035555075.1 Sphingomicrobium sp.
GATCGTGGCGCTGCTTGACGTCGCGGCCTTCGAGAAAATCAATGAAACGCATCAGGAAGGGCGTTGCAGCCATCGACAGAGTGACGACCGCGCTGAACAGCGACGCCGCGGTGGGAGAGATCAATTGCGCAGCCGTCGCCATTGCAAACAGCACGAACCCGAACTCACCGGCCTGGCTCAACAACAGGCCAAGGCGGATGCTGAGCTTCCAGCTGCAGCCGAACAGGCGGCTGAGAATGCTGATGAGGATCGTCTTGGTAACGATGACCCCGGCAGCAAGGCCGATCACGAGGAGGGGACGCGCTGCAACGAGCCTGAGGTCAAGAAGCATCCCGACCGAGAGAAAGAAGAGGCCAAGAAGGATGGAGCGGAAGGGCTCGACGTCGCTTTCGAGCTCGTGCCGGTAGGGTGAATCGGCAAGGACGACACCGGCAACGAACGCGCCAAGCGCAGTCGACAGCCCGAAGTGGCGCATGAGCGCTGCAGCGCCGATCACCGTGAAGAGGCCGGCAACGACGAACAGCTCGCGTTCGCCGAGGCGTCCGATGAGCCTGAAGAGCGGATTGAGGACGAAACGCCCGAACAGGACGAGGCCGATAATCGCAAGACCGGTATAGAGGGCAAGCTTCCACCCGAGCGGAGCGCTCGGATCGGGCGACACCCTCGCCATCGCCGCAATGATGGTGATCAGGGGAACGATCGAGAGGTCCTGGAACAACAGGATCGAGAAGGCCCGCTCCCCCTGCGGCGTGTTGAGTTCGTTTTCCGATCGAAGCATCGGAAGCACCTGGGCCGTCGAGGACAATGCGAGCGGAAGTCCGATTGCGAGCGACGCTTCGCTCGAAAATCCCGGCCCGAGGAAAAGGATTGCGGCAATCGCAACGCCGCAAAAGGCGACTTGTGCGAGCCCGAGACCGAAGATGTCGGTGCGAAGATGCCACAAGCGGCTTGGCTGGAGCTCGAGACCGACGATGAAGAGGAGGAGCGCAATCCCGATCTCGGAGACGCTCTGAATGGCCTCGGGCTCGCGGAAGAGCCCAAGGATCGACGGACCGATGAGCGCGCCCGCGACGATATAGCCCAAGGTCGCGCCAAGCCCCAGGCGGCGGAAGGTCGTGACGAAGGCCAGCGCGACGCCGAGCATCAATGCTCCATCGCGAAGGAGCACTCCGGCGACGACTGGCTGGGCGCTACCCAACCGAAGCGGCGTCCATGGCCGCAAGGAGGGTTCGGAACGGAAGCAGGATGGCGCCGTGGCGCCCTCTCCTCGCCCGCGCTGGTTCGAGCGCGCTGATGCCGGGCCAGGGCGCCTCGTCCTGCTCGTCGGAGAGCCAGCGGCTGAGTTCGATCAAAGCGTCCGCGACCTCGTCATGGCTCCTTCCGATGCCGTGACGCTCAAGAAGCGCAGCCGAGGCCTGACCGAAGGCGCAGGCGTGGACTTCCATCGAGACCCGCTCGATGCGGCGACCCTCGTCGAGTTGCACGCTAAGGCAAATGCGGCTGCCGCAGGTCGGCGAGCGAAGTTCGGCGCGCCCGTCCTCCCGCTCGAGCGCATGGGGCTCGCGAAGGGACGCGGCGAGGCGCAGAATCTCGGTCGTGTAAAGCGGCTCGGTCATTCCTTGCGCCAACTAGTCCCTGCAGGGCCATCCTCCAAGACGATGCCTTCCGCCTTGAGCTCGTCCCGGATGCGGTCGGCAGCTGCAAAGTCACGCGCCTTCTTGGCCTCGCTTCGAGCCGCGATCCGGCGTTCGATTGCGCCCGCATCAACGTCGCCCTGGAACCAGTCGGCGGCCGAACTGCCAAGAAGGCCAAGAAGGTTGGCGCTCGCCTTCAGCGCGCTGCCTTCGAGTGATCCGAGGCGGGATAGTGCAAGCGGCGTGTTGAGATCATCCCGAAGAGCCTCAAGGACGCCATCGTCGACCTCGCCGGATGGCTCGTCCCCGGCCCTTCGATAAAGGCCATCGAGCGTGGCCTTGGCCTGGACCAGAAGCGCATCGGTCCATGGCAGGGGCTGGCGATAATGAGCGGAAAGGAGCGCAAGCCTAAGGGTCTCGCCGCGATGCCCGGTGGCGAGCAGCTCGGCTGGCGTGATGACGTTGCCGAGGCTCTTCGACATCTTCTCGGCGCCCATGTCGACAAAGCCGTTATGAACCCAGAAGCGCGCGAGCGGCAGGCCGCCGTGGGCGCAGCGGCTCTGCGCGATCTCATTCTCGTGGTGCGGAAAGATGAGGTCGAGACCACCGCCATGAATATCGATCGTCTCGCCAAGATGTGCAGCGATCATTGCCGAGCACTCGATGTGCCAGCCCGGGCGTCCCCGGCCCCAGGGCGAATCCCAGCCGATGACCGTGCCGGTGCTGGGTTTCCACAACACGAAATCGGCAGGGTCGCGCTTGTAGGGCGCGACTTCCACGCGCGCTCCAGCGATCATCTGGTCCCGGTCGCGCTTGCTCAATATCCCGTAATCGGGGTCGCTTGGCACCGAGAAGAGCACATGTCCCTCGGCCTCATAGGCATTGCCAAGCTCGACCAGTCGTTCGATCATGCCGATCATCGCGCCGATCTCGTGCGTCGCGTGCGGCGCAACGGTCGGCGGGTGCACTCCAAGCGCACCCATGTCCTCGAGATAATGGCGCTCGTATCGCTCGGTGATCGCCAAAGGCTCGACACCTTCGGCCTCCGCCGCAGCGATGATCTTGTCGTCGACGTCGGTGACGTTGCGTGCGTAGAGGAGGCTGTCGGCGCCGAATTCGTGCCTGATGAGCCGAGCGAGCGTGTCGAAAACGACGGCAGGCCTTGCATTCCCGATATGCGCTCGCCCGTACACCGTCGGACCGCACACATACATGGTGATCCGCTCCTTGTTCAGCGGCACGAAGGACCTTTTCTCGCGGGCCAGCGTGTCGTGCAAACGGATCATTGGGATTTCCCGACAGGTGTTGGATGAAGCCGCCTTGCCTCGACCCAGTCCACGATGGCCCGGCCGCTGGCGTTGAGCAGCGGGTAGGTGCGCGAGCGCGTCATCCACTGGGGACGGCTGGCCTGAGGGCCATAGACCATATCGGTCGCAAGATTGGCGAGAAGGAAGAACAAGGTCGCGCCAAGCAGCCCCTTCAATGCTCCAAAGCCTCCCCCAAGAGTGCGGTCGAACGGGCCGAGCACCGCGTGGCGCCGGGTTCGCCCGCCAAGCTGCCTTGCAACAAGCTTCACGAGGAGAAAGCTTGGAAGGAACAGGATCGCGAAGGCAAGGACCGCAGAGGTCGCCGAATTCATGTGGAAGCTGTTGATCAGCCCGGTCCAGAGCTGGGTGTGGAACAGCTTGAGCATGGCGACTGCGACAGCCCAGGCGAGAAGCGAAATCACCTCGTGCACGAAGCCGCGGACGAAGCCGACAGCTCCGCCGCCGATCAGCAGAAGGAAGACGAAGACATCTAGCGCGGTCACCCCGAGGCGCTAGCGGAGCAAAACAGCCGATTCCAGTCCCAGCTAATCGAGGATGGGCCGATAGACCGCGACACGCGACGGGCCCGCGACCCCCAGACGCGTGAGGCTGAGCCCCGCAGCAACGAGTGCCGCAACGGCTGCCGCAAGCATCAATGAGGGCGCCGCGCGCACTCCGCCGATGTGGAAGGCGGCGCCGACGGCAACGGCACCGGTGGTTTGCCCAAGGAGACGGGCAGTGGCGAGCATGCCGCCGGCGGCTCCGGACCGGGGCTTTGGAGCTGCGCTGACGATCGTCCGGTTGTTGGGCGACTGGAACAGTCCAAATCCAAGGCCGCACACGGCCATCCTCCAGATGATGTCGAGATTGCCGGGCGAGGCGCCAAGCCGGGACAGGAGGAACAGCCCGAGCGCGAAGATGGCAAGGCCAATTCCGCCAAGAAGTCCGGAATTGAGGCGGTCGGCGAGGCGCCCAGCGACAGGAGCTGCAACGCCAACCGCGATTGGCCACGGGGTCATCAGGAGCCCGGTTGCAATCACCGACCGGCCAAGGAGGCTCTGGAACAGGAAGGGAAGTGCCACATAGGCAAGCATCTGGGCCGCAAAGGACACGACCGACGTCGTGATCGACAGGGTGAAAATGGGGATCCGTAGAAGATCGAGCGGGATGAGGGGGCGTGGGTCGCTCCACTCGCGCCAGACGAGGACTGCGCCGGCGGCCGCCC
>DATMHD010000421.1:0-2046 GCA_035555075.1 Sphingomicrobium sp.
ACAAACCAGTCAATCTGCCGCGGCCAATCGGATCGGTCATCCGGATCGTTCACCGGCAAGCGATCGATGATCTTGTTGTCGCCCTTGGCGAAGCAGTCGAGCGGCGCACCGTACGCAGCATCGAGCTGTGCACGCTGCTCGTTCAAGGAGTCAACGACGCTCGGAGCTTTGTCGCCATAAAGGCCCAAGTAAACGCCGACGTTAGGTTTCCGCGCATGCGATCGCCAGGCAATAAGGTAAGCGCTGGAACCCGCTCCGATCGGCGCCCAATATGTCTTATCCCTAAGTGGTGTATCGTTCTTACGCGTAGGTGCACCGGCAGCCGTCGCTGCCTTGTGAAATGCATCCCAAAACTCGATCATTTCCTGCGCGTGGCCGCCTAGTTGCGCCCTCGTTGAGGCACTGGGCGGCTCTGGTCGGGTCCAGCTGTTTGGCTGTGCTACTACCTTGAACTGAGGCGCAGGGGTGCTGTCGCCGATTCTTACAGCTCCCGCTTCAATTCCGAAGAAGGCGTACCGATCATCAGTAATGGAATTGAGCCAATCCAAGGCCGCTCTGTGTGCATCCGTGAACTGCCGCGCTACCCACACTATCACCTTGGCATCAAAGCGCGGCGCGTACGTGAGCAGCTGACCCAGATGGATGTGGTCCGTTCGTTCGAGCTGGTTTTCAATCAGCACGTGATGATCAGTTTCAAGGATACGGGCGACGATGTCGGCCGAAAAGGAGTCGACAGCGTGTTCGGTTCGAACGAGCTCGAGGCCCGGCAAGCCGAGTGTGTCCCCGAGGAATTGCAGGTTATCCGGCTCAGCAAGCCATGGCGTGAAGCTGTAAGGTTCCGACGGCCAGACCGCGCGGAGATCGAGTGTTTCTAAACGGCCGAGCTTAGGGATGTCGTACGCCACGGCCCGGTGTTGCACCGTCGCTCGACGAGCCGCAAGTGCAACTCTGGGGCGGCGTTCCACGGAGCGAATGAGCCCATAGTGGATCAGCGGACCGCTGATTTCCAATCAGCGGTGGGAGAGCGGACATCGTGCCGCTCTAATATCCGTTTTCGACCCATTCCTGCCGCTAGCGGAAATCGCTAAAACCCCTGCTCGATGCCGATCGTGATTGCGCGACCGCGCCCCCATCTTGTCCAGCCACCCTCCAGATCACCGGCGTCGCTCGTAGCGTAGCGGACGTTTGTGAGGTTGGTCAGATCGAGCCTAAGATCAGCAGTCCGATGGAGAATTCTCGCGTGATACACTGCCGAGAGGCCGATCAGGGCATACGCCGAATGCCGGCTGCCGTTCGGGTCTGCGAAACTCAAAGTGCGCACCGCCCCACTGGACACGAGGAGGTCGGCTCCCACGCTGAAGTTGCCGACCCGGTGCGTGAGGCCGCCTGAAATTGTGATCGGCCGATCGCTCGCCAGCGGCACATCACGCGCCGACGCAGCTGCGATCGATGCCAATGGGAACAGCCCTTCACCGCCAACGATTGCTCTAGCCTTGGCACTTGCAAGGGACACGTTCGCCCAGGCAGTTGTGCCGCGCCGCGCATAGGTGCTCGAAAACTCCAGGCCTTTAATCCGCGCCCGTTTGAACTCGAACGCTGTCGTAACTACTGAGCCGAGCGGCTCGTGTTCGGCTATGTAGTTGTGAGCGTCGCGCCAGTAGGCATCCAATCCCAAAGTGACGGCGCCGAACTTCTGCTGAAGCCCCGCGTCGACATAGTCATCGCGCTCATCGGGCAAGTTCACGCCTAGAGCTTCTTCGCCGAGTGGCGCCGCCGACGCATAGCGGGCGTATCCCACATGCGCGACGAGGCCATTACGCGACTGCCACACCAAGCTCGCGCGAGGCTCGACCCTTGCACTGGACTGAAAACCGCCGAGCCATTCCAATCTTAAACCGGGATTCAACGTCAGCGACTGACCAAGCTTCCATTCGTCCTGTGCGTAGAGAGCGACAGACGTTCGGGCATTGAAGGTACGGTCGCCAAGGAGATCAAGCTCGCGAGCTGTTGCACGAGTAACGAGAAGGCCGAAGCGAAGCGTATTCG
>DATMHD010000422.1:0-5200 GCA_035555075.1 Sphingomicrobium sp.
ACTGTTCGCAAGCTCGGCGTTCACACGGTTGACGATCGCTTCCGCGCTGTAGCTGCCATCCTGGCCGAAAGTGACCTCGCGCAGCAGGAAATAGCGTTGCGCATCGACGCCGAAGCGCTCGGCCAGCACCAGCGGATCGACGACGTTGCCGACCGACTTCGACATCTTCTCGCCGCGGCTGAGAAGGAAACCGTGGCCATAGACCTGCTTTGGAAGCGCGATCCCCGCTGACATCAGGAAGGCGGGCCAGTAGACCGCGTGGAAGCGGACCACGTCCTTGCCGATGAGGTGGACGTCCGCAGGCCAGTAGCGGCGCCAAAGCTCGGTCTCGTCGGGATAGCCAAGGCCCGTGATGTAATTGGTGAGCGCATCCAGCCACACATACATCACATGGTTGTTGCTTCCCGGTACCGGGACGCCCCAGTCGAAGCTCGTTCGTGAGATGCTGAGGTCCTTGAGCCCGCCCTCGACGAAGCGGATGACCTCGTTCCTGCGGCTCTCCGGTCTGATGAACTCGGGATTGGCCGAATAATGGTCGAGCAGTGGCTGCTGGTAATTCGAAAGCCGGAAGAACCAGCTTTCCTCGACTGTCCATTCGACCGGGGTTCCTTGCGGCGAAAGCTTCGCCCCGTCCTCGGCGCTGACAAGTTCCTCAGCCTCGTAATAGGCCTCGTCACGAACGGAATACCAACCTTCGTAGCGATCGAGATAAAGATCGCCTTTCTCCTCCATTGCACTCCAGATCGCCTGGCTGGCGCGGTAATGGTCCGGTTGCGACGTGCGGATAAAGCGGTCGTACGATACATTAAGAGTATCGCACATCTCTTGGAAAAGACGTGACATTTCATCAGCAAGGTCGCGCGGAGCGACGCCCTTGTCGCGGGCCGCCTGAGCCATTTTCAGGCCATGCTCGTCCGTTCCCGTCTGGAACCGGACATCTCGCCCCTGGCTGCGTTTGAACCGCGCGATGGCGTCGGCGGCGATTGCCTCATAGGCGTGGCCGATATGCGGTGGTCCGTTGGGGTAGCTGATCGCTGTCGTGATGTAGAAAGGCTCGGACATGAGCGCCCGCACCTAGCGGCGCATGCCTAGCGCTTCAAGGAAACCGGTTCGGCGACTTCGGCGAGGATGCTGCCGACCTGGAATATGGTCGCAGCAGGATCGAGCGAGAGGCGTGGTGCAAGGGTCGCAAGTTCGCGGGCCTTGGCGTAGGCATCGAGCGCCCGCTCGAGTGCCGGGCCCTTCAATCCCCGCGCCTCGCGGGCAATCAGCGACGGCGCAAGGTCGAGAAAGGCCGCATAGCGCGCCGCCGCTGGTTTCTTGCCGAGCTCGGATGCAAGGTCCGCCCGTCTTGCATTGGTCGGATCGCCGTTGCGGAGAATGGCGATCGCCGCGTCCTCGAGCTTTGCAAGGCCAAGTTCCGCGAAGGCGACAGCTCGACCTGCCGAACCGAACGACATCGCGACGATCCGCTCTCTTTCGGCGCTGTCGAGCTCGGGAGCGTTACTCGCGAGAATTGACGTCATGGCGTCATCGCCGAGGTTGTCGAACTCGAGACGACGGCAGCGCGAGCGGATGGTCGGAAGCAGCCGTCCGGGTGCGTGGCTGACGAGGAAGAACAGGGTGTTGGGCGGAGGTTCTTCCAGGATCTTCAACAGCGCATTGGCGCCGGAGGTCTCGAGCTCGTCGACGGTGTCGATGACCGCGACCCGCCAAGATGAAAGTGCTGGCGTCAGGGTCAGGAATTCCCCCAGTTCGCGGATTTGCTCGACGCTGATGTTGCGCGCGAGATTGCCGGTCTTCTCGTTCACGAGCCGTTCGAGCCATCGCATGTCCGGATGGCTGCCGGCAGTGACCAGCTTGACGATGGGATGACCGTCTCGCGTCTCGAGGCGTGGCAGATCGATCGGAGGGCCCGCGGCCTCCGCAAGGACGCGACGCGCCGCAGCAAGCGCGAATCTCGCCTTCCCGACGCCCCTTGGCCCCGCGAGCAGCCAGGCGTGGTGGATCTTTCGTGATGCCCAGGCGCTCGCAAATTGATGGAGCGCCCGGTCCTGCCCGACGATCATGGAAGAAGATCCTCGATGCTTTTGAGGAGGCGCTCGGTAACGTCCTCAGGCGCACCAGACGCATCGACGAGCCTCACCCGGTGCGGCTCCTCAGCCGCAATCAGGCGAAATGCCGCCTCTACTTTCCTGTGATAATCGTCCGGCCGGCCGCCGATCCGGTCACTATTTTCCCCATCCCGGGCTCGGGCGCGTTCGGCGCCATCATTGAGGCTGAGGACGAGAGTGCGGTCGGGGAAATGCTCGCCAATGCCAAATGCATTGATCGCCCGAACCGCTTCTATCCCGAGACCCCCGGCGCCGCCCTGATAGGCGAGCGAGCTGTCGACGAAGCGGTCGGAGAGCACCCACCGGCCCTCGTCGAGCGCCGGGCGGATTGTCTTCATCGTATGATCGGCGCGCGCAGCAGCGAAGAGAAGCGCTTCTGCCGGCGCGCCCCAGCGATCATCGCTGCCGCTCAGCAACAGTTCGCGGATGCGTTCGGCGCCGTCGCTGCCGCCCGGCTCGCGAGTGATGAGGACGTCGAGTCCGCGCTCGCGCAGAGCCTGCGCAAGCGCCCTCACCTGCGTCGACTTGCCGACCCCTTCCCCGCCCTCGAGGCTGACGAATCTCCCGGGCCGCGTCACGCCATTCCGAAGAGCGACTTGAGACCGAGCCAGATGCGTCCGAAGAAACCGGCTCGTCCGACGTCCTCGCCGGCAACCAGCGGAACGATCTGGGGCGGCGTGTCGCCAGTCGTCACGACCAGCTGGGCGATTTCATCGCCCTTCTTGATGGGCGCGACGAGCGGGCCTTCGTAACGGACCTTCATCTGGACGGCGCTGCCGGCAAGGCCCGCGGGAATGGTCACCGCAAGGTTCCGGGGAGCAACGAGCGGAACCTCGCTCGAGCTGCCGAGCTGCACCTTGGCGCTGCCTACTTTCGCGCCCGCCTGGAATAATGGCTTGGCCTGCCAGGCGCTGAACCCCCATTCGATGAGCCGCGTCGATTCCTGCACGCGGCCATTCCAGGTCGGAAGGCCAGCTACGACCTCAATGAGGCGCCGTCCGTTCTGCTCGGCCGAGCCCGTGACGCCGTAACCCGCTTCGTCCGTGTGCCCTGTCTTGAGACCATCGGCGCCGGCGACGTGGCCGAGGATGGGGTTGCGATTCTGCTGGGTAATGTCCTGATTGGACCCGAGCGTCTTCCCCCAGGTGAAGCTCGGGAGCGAGTAGAATTGCTTGTAGAGCTTGTAGTGATGTTCGATTTCCCAGCGGGCAAGCGTCGCAAGGTCCCGCGCGCTGACATAGGTGACGCCGTTGTCTGGCCAGCCATTGGCCGTTCCAAAGTGGCTGTTCGTGAGGCCGATGCGCTTGCCAAGCGCGTTCATCTGGTCGGTGAAGGCCTGCTCGGTTCCAGCGATGCATTCGGCAAGCACCACCGAGGCATCATTGCCGGAAAGGGTGACGATGCCCTTCAGCAGATTTTCGACGCTGACCTGTTCGTTGGCCGACAGGAACATGGTGGAGCCTGCCTGCGGCCCGTGCCATTTCTGCCAGGTCTCGGGCCGGACGGTGCACATTTTGTTGAGGGGCAGCTGGCCCTTGTCGATGAGTTCGAAGGCGACATCCGTCGTCATCATCTTGGCCATGGACGCGGGCGGCATCCGCACGTCGGCGTTCTTCGCGTAAAGCGTTGCACCCGACGACAGGTCGATGAGATAGGCGACCTTGGCAGGCGTATCGAACTGGGGCGCGGCTGCGGGCGCAGCACTCGCGAGAAGGACCGAGGCGGCGGTGAGGAGTATGACGGTTCGCGACATGAAGGACTAGGCTTCCCGATTCAGCTGGTGACCAATGCTGTCTATCGCCGGGCAATCGCGTCCGCCAGAACTCCAACCGAGATCGCGTAGAAAATCGAGCAATTATAATCGAGGATCGCCCTGTAATTGGTGGTTGCAAGATACGCCGTCGCGTCCGGGCCGTCCGGCTCGATGAGGCTCGCCATCTCGTTGTTCGGAAGCGATCTTCCAATGGGCGTCACGCCAAGAGCGCGCCATTCGCCCATGGTCAGCCAACGGCTGTGCCGCCTGTAGACCTGAGGGCATCGCGGCGCGGTTGTCCGGCTGACGATCGCGGCGCGGTTGAGGTTCGCAGGGGTTCGTACCTTGATGCCCCAGGGAACGTTCGGCTTCCATCCGGCGTCGCGCATATAGGTTGCAATTGACGCAAGGCCGTCCAGTTCGTTTGCCCAGATGTCGGCATAGCCGTCGCCGTCTCCGTCCGCGCGAAGGCGAAGCGCGACTGAGGGCATGAATTGCGGGTAGCCGGTCGCACCCGCCCAACTCCCTTTCAGACGCCATCTTGGAACGCCCTGATCCATCAGCTTGAGGGCTGCGACAAACTCCCTTTCGAAGAATTCGCGGCGCCGTCCGTAATAGCCAAGACTTGCGAGGGCCTGGAGGAGGTCGGTGCTTCCAGTCACGGTGCCATAGCTGGTCTCAAGCCCCCAAATGGCCATGAGGACCGCAGGATCGACGCCGTAGCGCGCCTCGAGATTTCGAAGGGCTGTGTAATTGGCCGAATAGTTCGCCTGACCGCGTCGGATCAGCGATTCCGTCACGTGGGATCGAAGATATGGCGCCAGCGCGCCGACGAGCCCTCCAGTGCTGTGCGCAACAGGTTCGGTGCGCTCAAGCTCGATGACACGCTCATTGACGCGAAGGCCGGGAACGTTCGAGTCGATTGTTGCTTGGGTGACCCCCTGCTGGCGGGCGAGGAGCGCCAGGCGAAGCTTGTAGTTCGACCAGGGGTCGGTCGTCGTTGTTGGAGAAATGTAGCCTCCGGTCTGCGCCGCCTCCACCGCTGTCGATGGCGCAGGGTTGGAGGCGGGCGCGGAAGCGAGCGACAGGACGCTCAAGCCTAAAATTCCCCACCCGTTCAAACCCAATTCGACCTCCTCGTTACCCTTGAGGCTAAAGTGCAAAAGCGGCTTCAGGCCAGCATGTTTCACCGCTTCTGCTGCACGGCTGGTCGGGAATGTTAGGAGCCGGGTCCTTAAGGGAAGCTGGCGATCAAGACTTGAAATGCTCGCTCACAGCCGTGAAAGCGCTTCTCAGCGGAGAGGTGGCCGAGTGGTTTAAGGCAGCGGTCTTG
>DATMHD010000423.1:0-2763 GCA_035555075.1 Sphingomicrobium sp.
TTCGAGGCGGTGAGCATCGCCATGCTGAGGCTTTTCGGCGTTCCCTTCGAGGCGGCGCTTTCGGCGACCCTTCTGTTTCGCGGCTTCACCTTGTGGCTGCCCCTCATCCCAGGAGGCATTCTCCTTCGTCAGGAGATGAGGGCTGCCAAGGCCTGATCGGCGCGAGCGTTCGATGCCTGGCGCCTTTCTTCATGATTCGGCCAACCTCTGTCAGCTGAGTGACGTTCCATGATTGGACCTCACGGGCGGCGGCGCATACGGCATATAAAGCTTTCTTTATATGTTGTCCTGCGCTAGGGCGGCCGCTCAAGCGGGTGCACGCGCACCTGCCGCACCTTTTTGCCCGAGCATTGGAGATTTCGACGTGGCGACGCAGCCTGAAACCCGTTTCAACGACTATGTCGTAAAGGACCTCGGACTTGCCGACTTCGGTCGCAAGGAGATCGAGATTGCCGAGACCGAGATGCCAGGGCTCATGGCGCTCCGCGACGAATTTGGTTCCTCAAAGCCCCTCAAGGGTGCGCGCATCACCGGCTCGCTGCACATGACGATCCAGACCGCGGTCCTGATCGAGACGCTGGTCGAGCTCGGCGCCGAGGTCCGCTGGGCATCCTGCAATATCTTCTCGACGCAGGACCATGCCGCCGCAGCGATCGCTGCGCGCAACATCCCCGTTTTCGCGATCAAGGGCGAAACGCTCGAGGAATATTGGGACTATGTTGTCCGCATCTTCGACTGGGGTCGTGACACGACCGCCAACATGATCCTCGACGATGGCGGCGACGCCACCATGTTCGCGCTCTGGGGATATCGCGCCGAGAAAGGCGAGGAGCTCTTCACGCCGTCGAACGAGGAAGAGGAGATCTTCGTTGCGACGCTGAAGCGTTTCCTTGAGGAGCGGCCCGGCTACCTCACCAAGACGGTGGAAGCGATCAAGGGCGTTTCGGAAGAAACGACGACCGGTGTTCACCGGCTCTATGATCTTGCCAAGACGGGCAAGCTCCCGTTCCCGGCGATCAACGTCAATGACAGCGTCACAAAGTCCAAGTTCGACAATCTCTACGGCTGCCGCGAGAGCCTGGTGGACGCGATCCGCCGCGCAACCGACGTGATGCTCGCGGGCAAGGTCGCCTGCGTTGCGGGCTTCGGCGACGTCGGCAAGGGATCTGCCGCTTCGCTCCGCCAGGGCGGCGCGCGCGTTCTGGTGACCGAGATCGATCCGATCTGCGCGCTTCAGGCGGCGATGGAAGGCTATGAAGTCGTGACGATGGAAGAAGCGACCAAGCGCGCCGACATCTTCGTCACCGCGACTGGCAACATGGACGTGATCACGCTCGATCACATGCGCGCCATGAAGAACATGGCCATCGTCTGCAACATCGGCCATTTCGACAGCGAGATCCAGATCGGCGCACTCGCCAACATGAAATGGACCGAGATCAAGCCCCAGGTCGACGAGGTCGAGTTCCCCGACGGCAAGAAGATCATCGTTCTTTCCAAGGGTCGTCTCGTGAACCTCGGGAATGCGACCGGTCACCCAAGCTTCGTCATGAGCTCGAGCTTCACCAACCAGGTGCTGGCGCAGATCGAACTCTTCACCAAGGGCGAGGAGTATAACAACGACGTCTACGTGCTCCCCAAGCACCTCGACGAGAAGGTTGCCCGACTCCACCTCGACAAGCTCGGAGTGAAGCTCACCAAGCTCAACGACAAGCAGGCCGCCTATATCGGCGTGTCGTCCGAGGGACCGTTCAAGCCGGACCACTACCGCTATTAGAGTTCATTCGAGCACCAGCGGTGCCGCTCGGATCCAGCGTGAAGCAAGATGCTTCACGCCGCTCACGACCGGCAGTCCGGCATGGATTGCCAGGGGATCAGGCTCGCCAGCCGGCGTCGCGTTGCGGAACAGCAGTCCGTCGCCGAGGCGGCCGCCGACCTTGAGGCCAATCCTCGGGAAGGCGGTTTCTCCGCCCTCATAGTCTTGGTTGAGATAGACGAGGAAGGTGAGGACGCGCTGCTCTGAGGGGGCAACCGCCGGCAAGGCATCGCTGTGCTCGCGGTACTGCTGTCCCGGCGAATAGCGGAGCACCTGGAGCGGTTCGCCGGCGCGGACCTCGCTCTTGCTCGCGGCCGCAAGGCGCCGGTTGAGCGCGTGGATCGCGGGATTCTCGTCAACGAAGGGGAAGGCAGCGCCCTCAGAGGTACGGACGGCGTTCGGCACCTCCCTTCGGGTGACGGGATCTATGACGAAGCTTGGCCGGAGCGCCGGTCCTGCAGCTTCGATGATGAAGTCGCATTCAGCCGGCGAGAAAAGCGACGGGAAAAGGAGGACTTCGGGCGAATCCGACAATTTCCGGCACTCGAACGCGGCCTGTGGGTCGCCGTCGGGCCCAAGGTCCATCTGATCGATGAGATCCAGCTGCGCTGAAGCCGCAGGGTCGGTGCGTGCGGCATCCTGCAGCAACTCCATCGCACGCGGCCAGTCGGAGGGCCCACCAACCCCGCCCGCCACAAACGCGCGGGTCACTGCTGCCGAATAATCATCGCCAAGCCGGGCTGCGCGCTCGAAGAGAGCCCTCGACGTCTTGAGGTCGCGCCGGATGAGTTGTCCGGTGAGGCACCAGAGCGCTAGCTCACGCGCGGCAAGCGCATCTCCCTGCTCCTCCGATTGTTTGAGAATCATTGCTGCAGCCTGCAAGTCGCCGCGCTCAACGAGCGCCCGGGATTGGCTCACGGGGTCAGTCACCTCTCATTCTTGGCAGC
>DATMHD010000424.1:0-5830 GCA_035555075.1 Sphingomicrobium sp.
GACTGGCCGCACCGCCATTGTCGGCCTGGATCTGGTTGGCGTCGAGCTTCAGCGACCTCGCATCGGTCAGCGAATCGATCTCGACGCGAGCGCCCGGAGCCATCGTTCCGACACCAAGGTTGCCGCTCGAATCGATGCCGATACGGAACGCGGAATTGGTCCAGATCTCCATGCGGTTGGCGCCGCTATTATAGAGGACGCTTCCGGCGTGGCAGCGTGCCGGCTTCGTCGGATCGTCGGCAAAGTCGATGCGGCCGGTGAAGCCGGGGGCACAAAGGAGAGTCATGCCCGCATTGGCGACGCTGTTGACCACAAGGTCGTTCGCATCGCTGTCCAGCAGTTCCGGGCTGTCGGTCTGCACTCCGACCTTGCCGGCAGCCGTCACATAGATGAATTTCGAAAGATCGGTTCCAACGCCGAGGCGAAGCTTCTTGGGGCCGTCGTCAAATCCAAGATGCGCCCGTTCGAGGAGCGTCGGCCCGACGGCGAACTGGAGCTTTGCAAGCTTGTTCGCGGCCGAGGCGATCGCGCTGCTCGTATCTCCATCGGTCGTTGCAAGGATCGTATGGGTCTTCACGTCCGCCGGGATCGTGGTTCCGACGGCGAGCCGCCCGTCATTTTCGAGCTGGAGCTTGGGAGTGAAGAGAGCGCCCGGAGTTGCAATCCCTGCAACCAGTCTCGTCTTGCCGTCGGCCGCGGCGCCCAGCGCAATCTCGAGGTCGGCGCCGCCGTTGGCATTGAGGGTTGCTCCCCTGTCGATGTAGAGTGGCACGCCGCCGTCGGTGCCGTCGGCCTTGCGCAGCTCGAGCTTGGTTCCCCACAGACGCGCGTCTCCTGTGACCCGCATATTGCCTTCGACCCAGACGAGCTCGTTGCCGACCAGCCGGTCGGCCGGAGCTCCGGTCCCGGGCGTCAGGGAATTGGTAAGATCGTCGACGGTGATCATGTCCCGCGCGCACTGGGCGTCCGCAGTCGCACTCGAATCATGATTGGTCAGTCGGTCACGCAGGCGAAGCACGCCGTCGGCTGCGTAGACGCTTTCTGCGACTTGTCCGACGTAGCGGCGAAGGGTTCGGCTGACCTTCTTTGCGGCGGCGCTTCGCTGTCCGAGGGATCCTGGCGCGCCAGCCGTCCAGGAGGCGACCCCGAGCGGCACGAGCCAGCGTGCGCTGTCCGCTGGAAACGTCTGATGCGGCATTGACGAATCGCAGACGAGCGGTCCGTCGGCATCCACGCTGATGAGGCCAAGTCGGGCGTCGTCGACATGAGCGCCGGCAATGTCGAGGCCGCTCTGGCGATCCTTGACGGCGCTCATCGGTCCAGCCTCGATGGCGAAACTCTCGCGAACGCGCGCATAGGCGTCGCCGGCGTCGCAGCTCTCCCATCCCGGACGCAGGCCGTGGTTCAACATTTCGTCATAGCGGATCCAGACGGTCTGGTTCCCGGTGGGCATTCCGGCAAATAGTGACGCTTGAACGGGGGCCGGGGAGAGGACGACGATCGGCCGTCCGTAACCGTCGAAGGCCATCCCCGGGAGGACGAAATAGTCGAAGCTTCCGGTGGCGTTCGCGACTTCGACAAGGTCAAGGCCAATGCAGATGCCCCATGTCTGTCCGCCAAGGCATCCCTCACGCGCGAGTTCTCGCGCGTAGTCGACCGCGGCTTCAAGGTCGGCCGCGCCGATATATTGCCCTTCGAAATATCGGGGACGTTCGGATCGTGCGGTCGTCATGGCGACGCCTCCGTTCACTTGCTGGGCTTGCGCCGGGTGGTCGTTTTCCCGCTCGCCTTGGATGCCGGCGCCTTGCGCGCCGCTGCCGCCGGCGTCCTCGCCGTGCTCCTCGACGAAAGCCCCTTGCTGACGCTCGTCTTCAGCGCCTGGATTTCCTCCGATTGGCGGGCAACGACAGTCTTGAGGTCGGCAAGTTCAGATGCGTGCGCCTGACCTGCCGCAGCCGTCCGGACGAGGTCCGCAACCGGCGCTGCAAAGGAGGTCATCCCCGCGAACATCGCGGCAAGTCCGGTCCCGGACAGGCGATCGATCTCCTGAAGCCGGGCCTGCGGGTCGAGTGTCGGATCGATTTCCACATTGGGCCTGTCGAGCATTGCCCTTGCGAGATCCTCCAAAGTCGCGGTCGTCCCGCCTGCAGCCTGCCGCTTGAGGACGGCGCTGAGGAGGTCCGTGTTCATCTGCAGGCCGGCAAGGGCGTCGAGAGGAAGGGGCGTCTTGAACGAATAAGCTGCAGGTTCCGGGGCTCCTGCCGGTGGCGCCTCCGCGCGCATCATGCGCACGCCCCCCACGGCAGCATTGGGCTGCGCTGCCGGGGCTTCGGGTTGCCGCATATCCATCCGGACGCCGGCCATCCGGCCCTCTACCGGCTGGAACATCTGGCGAAGCCCGAACAGGTCGCAGCAGATCTTGTGCATGAGATTATGCAGCGCCGAGCCGAGCGGGATGAAGCCGAACCAATATTCGAGGGTGGGGAAGGTGAGGACGTGCTTTCGAAGTGGTGTCCAGTTGCACACCGAAATGACGTGGCAGTCGCCGCGCCGGACCTTCACGAGCGCAAGTGGCACCCTGGGATCGCCGGGCGGCGGGCATTGCGGCAAGCTGTTCGAGCAGATGCACCCGAGGGCGAGTTCGAAGGTGAGGAGCGCGAACTCTATTTCGACAATCTGCATCGCCTGCCGGAACGCGGGGACGGGTTGGCCAGGACTTGGGATGACGATCGTCTGGAGCTTGGCGATCGCATCGCAATCGTAGCCGCCCGTCTTCACCATGTAATTGGCAAGAGCGGTCCGCATCTGGCAGCCCCACTGGAACCAGGTCTGGCGCTGTCCGGCCTGGATGTTCGTGACATCACCCGGAGCTGGCGGCAGCACCGCCTGCAGCTGCTTCAGGCAGCAGGTGATGTTCTCCATCATCCGGCCGGGGAGCTGGCTGAAAACGCCGGCAAGGCCCGGAAGCCGTTTGTCGTCCGGCGGGTCCGCCACGGGCGCGAGGAAGACGTCGTAGCGGTAGGATTCGCAGGTGAGCGTCGGCTCGCAGCTCGGCGGCGCGCCGCGGTTCAGGCGTGGCTGCTTGAGCGGCTCGGGATCGGCGAGCGCCTTTGCCGCGCCGCAGCTGCAAGAAGGACCGCCGCCGCAGCCGCAGCTTGTGCCTCCACCGCACTTTCCCGAGCAGGGTCCGGCACAGGAACAGCCGCAGCCCTGGCCTGCGCCCGTCAGCGGCGTGATCCCGCGCGACGGGCTCTCCGCGTAGCGGATCGAGAGGATCCAGTCCTCGATCACCTCGCCGCAACTATCCTGTCCGCGGTAGGGCGCGCAGTCGGGCTCTGAATTGACGCGGCAGCGCGCGATGAGCGCGCAGATATCGACCGTATCCTCCTTGCATACGATGATGTCCTCGCCGCATGGCGAGAGGGCGTAGCCTGGACTGACGGTGACGAAGCCATTGTCGCAAGGCGAGCATTTGACCTCGAGGCCGCAGACGACGCCGGAGCCGAACAGGTAGCGGTTGTGGAGCTTGTTCTTCGCGACGATGTAATCGTCCAGCCGGTTGAGGTCCTGCTCGCTCAGGAGCTGGCCCGCGAAGAAGCGCGGGCGACACAGGCATTCGAGGCCGCCGCAGTCGGGGCATGGCTGGCATGAGGGGTCCGGCGGAAGCGGCTTGCGCGTCCTGAGCGCTTGAGCCTGGTCCCGGCCATAGTTGGTGATGGTGGCCATCTGTTTCGCTCCTTATCGCTCGTCGCTCATCCTGTGGCCTCTCAGCCCTGCGGGAAGTCGGTGATGAACCAGCTTTCGAACATCCCGCCGGCGATGCCGTCGCCGCTTTTCACGTTGGGCAGCCAGGGCGAGATGTGATTGCCGTCGAGACTTCGCTTCCGCTCGTCGGCGATGAGATCTCCGTGGAGGAGGACGCGGATCCGGACGGGTCCGAAAAGGCGGCCCGGCGGGCTTGCGGGAACCCACAGGATCCCGTCGACGAACGGATCCGGGACCACCGCGAAATCAGACGGGCTGAGGGGATCGGAGAGCTTGCAGCGGGTCTTGAGCTTCAGTCCCTGGATGCCTTTGGCTACCCAGTCGCACCAGCAGATGGCGCCGAACTCGTCGGCCCGTGCAACCTGGACCTGGAGGGAGTTGCTGTCGACGTCGGCCTTGGTGATGGGCTGATCGAAGCCGATGACGAGCCCGGGGCGACGCAGCTGCGTGAAACTCAGCGCCCCCCGATGCTTCCAGCTGATGACGCAGACACGGGTAAGGGTCGGGTCAAGCCCGGGATCGCCCTTGTCGCCCTTGTCGCCCTTGTCGCCCTTGTCTCCTTTATCGCCCTTGTCTCCTTTATCGCCCTTGTCCCCTTTGGTTCCGACCCCCGGATCCCCTTTGTCGCCTTTGTCGCCCTTGGGACCGGCGAGCCCTGGACCTGAATTCTTGAGGCAGAGCAGGGCTTGGCCGATGGCTTGCGTGCTCGGAAGCAGCGTCCGCGATGTCACATTGTCGATCCGGGCAATGCCGTTTGCAGGATCGTTCGCGGGATCCCCGGGAAGGTCCTCGAGCTTGCGTCCGAGACGGTAAGTCCCGACCGTCGCGAGGATGAGGCAGTCCGGTATGATACAGCCCGGGCAATCCTTGCCCTCGAGCACTCCCCAGCAATCGGATTCCAAGATGCCGACCACCGCAACGCCGCCGTCCCCGACGGCCGCGAGATTGCCGGTATAGGGAAGGTAGAGGAGCTCGCCCGACGGGAGGAGTGCGGGCGGCCCGAGCGGTCGTCCAACGGCCGCCGAGCCGACGGAGAGCGGGGTTTCGCCGGCGCGCAGCCGGTTGAGATCGACGCCGACGACGCTTGCATTCGTCCCATCGTCAATTGCGATCCATGCCCAGCGTCCATCGGGGGAGATCGCGAGTTGCGAGGGCGCTGCGCCAAGGGGTGCACTGGTTCCGATGACTGTGCCCATCCCGGGATCGAGGAGGCGCACGACCTTTGCCGCTGTATCGAGGACCGCAACGCGGTCGCCGCCGGCATCAGGGACGAACGCGATCTGGTCGATCGAGATCGCGGCGATGGTTTTCGATGTGTCGGGAAGTCCTGCCGAGGCGAGGTCGATGGCGCTGACATCGCCGCTTCCAGGAGTAGCGAGGTAGATCTTGTCGGCATTGACGGAGGCGATGCCGATGCGTGGTCCGCCAAGATTGCGCTGGTCCGCGGTAACGCCGGGATCGGTAATCGTCGCATCGAAGGTCGAAAGCACTCCCGTGCCACCGTTCAGAAGGACGAAGCGGGTGGCGGATGCAACGAGGCTTGCGGGTCCCTTGCCGGTATTGGGCACGGGTTTCTCTCGTGCTGCTCCAGCGCTTATCCCGCCGCCGGCATCGGGCGTGAATACCGACAGCGTGACGGGATCGTTGACAAGGGCCCGCGAAGCCACCGCAAGGGTCGCTCCATCAGGCGAGATCGCGATCGCGAGGGCCGTCCGGCCTATCGCGACGGATGAGGCGACGGACTGGTTGGTAAGGTCGATCTGGTACAGCGTCGCATTCTTGTCGCCGGTGAGGACGAAGGCGCGGTTGCGTGGCGCATCAAGCGCAATGAATGCGGCATGTGCGATGCCGATCGTGCTCTTCCACGCAAGGCCAGGCGCATTGACAGGCTTTTCGGGGAGGGGCGCGTCGACCCGAAGGTCGACCTCGAAGGATTCAAGGATGCGGTTGGGAGCACATTGCGTATCGTCGCAGCCGCATTCATCGAACAGGACCGGAATTTCCTCCGTCGGGCATTCCCGGTAGCGAATGCAGAATTCGAGGCGGTGATCCTTGCCGTCGTCGC
>DATMHD010000425.1:0-5541 GCA_035555075.1 Sphingomicrobium sp.
GATGATTTCCAGCCCACATACGACCCCGACGCCGTGGAGCCGCTGGTGATGCTGCCTGATCTTCTCGCGGAAGTAGAATTGCTCGTCCGTGAAGTCGCGCTCGACCAGGAGCTTGCCCGTGAAATAATGGTTGCGGACGTAGGTTCGGGGCTCGCATTCCTCGCAGCAGACGTCTGCGCAATGATCGCTTCCATGGTTGCGGGGAAGGTCGGTCATGGGAGTTTCTCCCTTCTCACGCGGCAACCCGCGAGGGTGATGGTTGAAGACGTGCAGTTCGTCCGATGCGCGGTGTCACACCGCCTGGATTGGTGCCGCTGACCACGGTTCCGCGGCCAAGCCTCGCTTCCTCCACGGTGATCCCGGAGGGCCAGCACCCGACCACGCTGTCGAAGCCGATGCTCGCCTGGATACCGATCCGCATCCTTGCGTGGACGGCGATGATGCTGGCGAGCGCGTCGGCCGGGCTCTGGTCGTCGATCAGGCGGCGGACCTGAGCGCTTCGCCTTCTGCCGGCGAGCCGGGCTGCCGGCAGGAAGACGCTGAAGCGGTTGGCGGCAATCGCGAACGGGTCGGTCAGTGGATTGCCGGTCGTGTCGAGGCGGGTGACGCCTGCCCGGGCGGTCTCGTCGAGCTCGCTCCGGCCAAGCAGCTTCTCGCCCCACAGGACTGCGTCGGAGCCAAGTTTTCCTTTCCCCAGCCACAGCCACCGGCGAAGCTTCCAATGTTCAAGAATGAGGAGCGGGGTATCGGGCAGGCGTGCAAACGGGCGGCAACGGGGACCGCACGCCGGTCGGCGCGGTACGATCCGGGGACTGGTCCAGCCAAGCCACCCGATCAGCGCTTCGCGAAGCCCGCGGACCGTGCCGCGGCAGCTGAAGGTGCGGCCGGCTGCCTTCACCGCCGCGCGGCGCTGCGTGTCTGTCTGGCTTTTTTCGAGGGCCTGGCCGAGCCACGCGCCGATCCACCCGAGGACGTCGCTTTTCTCGTTCGAGGGGGCACTGTCCGGATCGAACAGCATGGCTTCATTGTCGATCCGCCCTTCGAGCGCGCGGAAGCCATTGTCGAAGATTGCAAGCAGCCTGTCGGCAAAATCCGCCGATACGGGATCCGACCCGTAGGCCGCCGGCAGGTAGCGGCGCAGCGAGATTCGGGGATATTCCAGAGTTGCCGAGCAGAGGCGCGGGGTTGCCCTGCCGTCGCTTTCGAAACGGGCTCTTAGCCACAGATACCTCCCGGGCGGCGAGAGGATGAGTGCGTCCTCCGAAGGCTTCGTTGCGGGAACATCGGTCCAGGAGCTGTCGGGAAGGAGCGCCACGTCGCTGGCGGGCAGTTCGACATCGGCGGTGTAGGTCGAAAAGCGGACGCGCTGGTGATCCTCGATCTCGGCGTCGCATTCGATCCGGTGCCACACGCACTCGGCAATGCCGCTGTCGAGTGTATTGCTGGTCCAGCTTCCCTCGTGACAAATGCCGGGTCCGGAGGCGCCGGGAAGGGGGCGGGACTTCCGTCGGTGTCGAATGCCGCGCCGGCGCAGATGGCGCCAAGATCGATGGTTCCGTTGGGCGCGACCGGGAACGGCGGAGGCGGAAAATCACCGAGCACGTCGGCGGGAACCCTGAGCATGCCGGACGATTTTCCGGAGACCTCGATCCGCGCGATCGTCGGCGCACCAGGAACGATGACGTAGAGACGGCGGCTGCAGTCAAGCGCAAGTGCCGTCACTGCGCCAAGGCCGCTCCACATCCCAAGCCATGTTCCTGCGCGGGTGAAGCGGTGGATCGCGCCATTGGCGGGATCGGCGACATAGGCCGTGTCCCCTGCGACGACGACAGAGCGCGGGCTCCACGGCTTGGGCGTCGAGCCCGCGGGCGGCAGCCAGATTGAGCGGAGGGCGAAGGACCTCCGGTCAAATACCAGGAGGCGGCCTGGAGGACCTGCGTCGCAGATGAACAGCATCGCATCCACTGCAGCCAATGCAGCGGGCTGGACGATCTCGCGGGAGCCGGTTCCGATGCCTGCGGTGCACGGGACCGTGACAAAGGCGCAGGTGCAAGGATCGAACCTGTGCAAGAGGCCGTTTGTCTTTCCCAGCAGCCAGATGAACCCCTCGCAGTCGATGGCGACATTCTTGGGAGGAAGGAGACCGCCAAGGCTGCCGTTATCCTCGGAGAGGAGACGCTCTGTTCCCGGGGCCGGCGACAGACGGAGCGCGCATCCGCCGGTTTCAACTTCGACGTCCTTGGGAGCAATACCGCTCGTCCAGGCGGCGGTGCCGCCAAGCTTCATCCACAGCGGATCATGGGGCGGCCGCGCGGGCGGCGGAAGGAATGCGGCGGCCGTCATTGTGCGGCCTCCTCGACATCCTCGACGACGGTTACCGAGACATCGACGAGATCGATGAGCGCATTGGTGTCGATGGGGACGTCGGTGCATTGTCCGAAGGGCTGGCCGTCGCGGATGATTTCCACGTCCGTCAGCCGGCCGATGCCCTCGACGAGGGCGGTCCTGTAGAGGTCTCCGTAACGGATGGTCCCGCCGAACGGCCATCCGCTGCCGTCGAGACCGCCAAGGATCGGATGAAAGAACCGGCGCATCGCATCGGTGAGCGCGTTGCTTGCCCGGGCGGCGTCCGCGCCTGGAGTGACGACTGCGCTGAGGCGGAGGCTCACCGGGACATAGGTCGGTCCGACAACATAGAGCTCGGTCGTCAGGAGGCGCCGCGCGTCGAGGTAGTTGCAGATCGTCCGGAGCATCGTCTCGACGGGTCTCGGCGCGGGAACGAGGAGCTGGTCCTCGGGCGAGCCGGCGATCTCGGGAACGACGATGACGGTGACGACGCCAGGCACTTCGATGCCGGGGAAATCGGGGTGGAAGAGGGGGAAGGCCTTGGCTCTTGCGATGATCCCTGTTTCCATCGCGAGGAGTTCGAAGTCGCCCGAGGTTACGGCGCGGTCGCGGGCCTTGAGAACGCGCGGGGCGCGCTCCATCGCAACCTGGATGTCTTCCTCGTCGGAGCCGCCGGCGGCGCCCAGCGGGTTCGAGACGCCCGCGACATCGAGCCCGGCGATCGCGGTCTGCGGAGCCGTGACCGTGCCTGGCCCGACGTTCCCCCGGATGCCCCCGCCGAAGCGGTAGGTCCGGGCAATTACGCTCGAGGTCGGCCGATCGGGATTGGCGACCGGAATGCGGCCGCCCTTCCCTGAAGAGGGAGTGGCAATGCCGGGGAAGCGGATCTCGCCTGTCGACCAGTTGGGAACATAGGCGGGCTCGTCCGCCGGCAGTCCGAAAAAGTCGTCGACCGGCTCCCAGACTTCCGACTGCGTGCCTTCGTACACCTCGACAACGAGGCTCCCGGGGACGACCGGCGCGTTGGCGAGCGTGAAGACCTGATCGGGGCTTCCGTCGCTGCCTCCAAGAACCTCGTCGCTCGCCGTCTGCTCCTCGGAAGCACGGGCTGCATTGGCGCGCACGCCAAGGAGGAGGGGCGCCTCCTGGTAGGCTGATTTCGCAAGCCTTGCCCGAAGCCAGTAACGTGGCTTGTCGGATGCGCTTCCAATCTTGGCCTGGACGGTCTGCCCTTTTGCAGGTGTCTGGAGAAGCACGAGGCCCGATCGGGTGAAGCCGAGCGTCTCGTCGAGAAGGATGTTGACCGGCCGCCATTCCGAGCCCGCCCAGGCTTCCCACACGATCTTCGCTGGCGAGGGGACCGCAGTCGCGATCCCGCCGCAGGGTGCGGGCGGCAGGTCCTTGAGCGGACTCTTGGGCCAGAAGGCGAGTGCCAGCTCGGCGCCGGCCGGAAACTCGCCGGCATCGTCGAAGCCCAGGAGCAATGCCGCTCCGCTGGTCGCAAGCGGGCCGAAAGGCGCAAAGCCCTCGTCGAGTGCGTCATTCGCGCCCGTCACCAGCCTGTAGCTGTAGCCATCGTAGGACTGGACCGCGTCGAGTCTTGCGCGAAGCGCGGTCAGTGTCCGCTCGGTCTCAAAGACGATCGGGTGTCCGTTCTCGTCGGGCTCGGCGGTCGCGACCTGGGTGCGCGATGGAAGGATGACGATATTGGCGGAAAAACCCCGCTGGACCGGGAAGGTCAGGATGGTGGTTGCGGGCTGGGCTGGCCTTAGCTCGATGCCAACCAGCTGGAGGAATTTCAGATAGGTGAGCTTGGGGACCTGGTTCAGCCGGAAGGCCAGCAATTCGGTCATCCAGGCGAAGAGCTCGACAAGTGCGAACCCGCAGTCGCCCGGATTGAAGTCCGTCCATTCGGGTGTGTAGCGGGGGATGCGGCTTCGCGCCTCGTCGACGATGTCGCCGAACTTGCGGTCATCCAGTACCGGGAAGTGACTGGCGAGCGGCATCGCTACATGCCTTCCGTCACGAAATAGGGGTAGACGACGCTTGCGATCGAGTTGTTCTCGTGGATGCGGTAGTCGACGCGGATCAGGACTGCGGACGGGTCCGCCGGCGAGCTGTCGATGGTCACGTCGAGCACCGCGATGCGCGGCTCCTGCAGCGACAGTGCCTGGCGGACGAAGTCGGCAAGCATTGACCTTGCCGAGACATTGTTGGGTTCAAACAGCATGTCGTGGATGCCGCAGCCGTAGGTCGGCCGCATCACGCGTTCGCCGGTCGCCGAGGCCATGATGAGCCATACCGACTGCTCGATCTTCGCTTCGGCCCTCGCGGTCGCGATGCGTCCGTGCGGAGTGACCTTCAGGGGGAAGGCGAGCCCCTGGCCAAGATAGGCGCGGCCCGGCGGGAGAGGCGCTGCTGTCGTCATAGCGCGCTCGCAATGTCTTCGAGGGCCTGGGCGAATGTCTCGATGCCCTCGAGCGCGCTTTTCATGCCGTCGAGTGTGCCGTCCGAGGCGATCTGCGGGATGCCTATCGACACGCCGCCGATGTCGAGAAAGGGCTTGGCGATGTCGAGGAGGACCATGACGGGCTCGAGGGAGACCATGGTCCCGTCCATTGCGAGCTGCGCATTCTCCTTCGCGCACTGGAGCTGCTGGGCGAGATCGTCGTTGCCGTCCTCCTGCGCGGTTTTGAGATCGAGGCCGATCCCGTCGAGGATCTCGATCGCGCTTTTGAGCGCCTGGGCCGTGCACCTGAGCATCCTTGCGATCATGAGGAGCAGCGACTTGATGAACGGGATCATGTTCAAGGGAGGGATGATGACCATGTTCACGCAGGGCATCACATCGTCGATCGCGACCAGGAGGTCGTGGATGGCGCCGGGGATTGCAGGCGGGTTCTTGGCCGTCTCGAGCGCGTTCTTCACCGCCGCAATGAACTTCAGGATCTTCAGCAGGCACTCCATGCTGGCCATGATCGGCGCCATCTGGAGTGCGAGGTTGAAGTTCATCCCGCAGTCCGAAGGGATGCCCTTGGTGATGTCGGGAATGGGCTTGAGCGTTCCGCCGGTCGGAAGCTTGAGCTCGGTCTTGCCGGGTTTTGGAAGGTTGAGATCCAGGCATTTGGGCGGGGTCAAAAGGTCCTTCAGTTCGGAGGGTAGCGGGATGTCGATGGTCGCGTTTTTCCCCTCCCT
>DATMHD010000426.1:0-3828 GCA_035555075.1 Sphingomicrobium sp.
ATAGGCCTCGATGTCCGCCCGTGAAAGACTGCCCTTCTCGTCCAGCAGCCGTTCTACCGTGTCGAGCCGTTCGTGGAGGGAGGAGAATTCCGCCATCAGCTCGAGGAAGAAGGTCATCATCTGATCCACGGCGGGATCATCGTAGAAGCGCGACCGCTTGCCCTTGCTCACCCGGGGGAGCTTCACAATTTTCTGGCGAGGATCGGTCATCTTGGTTCGTCCAGGAAAGGGGGTGGGGAACAGCTCAAATGCTCCCCACCTCGCGGACAACGACTGGGATCAGAAGCCGTATCCGAGCCTGACCATCCAGGTACCCGGATTGTTGAGATACGGCCAGATGAGGAAGGATGTCTTGTACCTGGTGTTGAAGCAGTTGTTGCACTCAACTCCAAGCGAGAGACCACGCTGCGCCGAGCGAAGGGTTAGACCCGCATTAACGACGCTGTGGGCCGGCTGGAAGCCGGTCGGGTCGCCAAACGATGACACCCAGGTCCCGCTGACATAGTTCCAGTTCACGCTCGGAGCGAGCGAGAGGTCCTGGTTGAGCAGGAACGTGTAGTTGACACCGACGGTCGAGGTGAAGCGAGGCGCCCGCGTCGGCGGAGCAATCCCCCCGTTTGCCGTGATGATGCCGATCGCGCAGTTGTTCGCGACGATGCCGGCGCGACAATTGGCCTGCTGCTGGAGCGTAAGGGCGTTGAGGTTCTTGTAGCTCGCGTGCTGGGTTCCAAAGCTCCAGTAAAGGTTGAGCCTCTTGATCGGCGTCAAGGTGAACTCCGCCTCAAGGCCATAATTCTGCATGTCGGCGACATTGGTCGTAAGGTAGGTGATCGTCCCCGTCTGCGGATTGAGCGCACCACCCGGGAGCTGGGCATTATAGTCGATGAAGTAGAAACCGGTGAGGTTCGCCCGCAGCATGTGGTGGAACCATTCGCTGCGCAGGCCCGCTTCATATGACCAGACGGTCTCCTTCCCGAACGGGAAGGCGCCGGCCGCATAATATGCGCGTGAGTTCCACCCACCCGACTTGAAGCCCTTGGTCGCCGAGGCGAAGGCCATCAGGTCCTTGGTGAATTTGTAGTCGATCGCGAACCTTGGGGTCCAAACCTTGGAACGAAGCTCCGTCGGAATGCCAATGTTCACGAGGTCCTGGGTGGTGAACGGCACGTAGAGCGGCGAAGCTGCAGGGAGCGGGCTAAGGTTCGGCGTGAAACCGATCGTCTTGTCCTCGTCCGTGTAGCGAATTCCGGCCGTCAGCGTGAGGCGTGACGTCGGGTGGATGTCGCCCTGGAAATAGCCGGCATAGGCCTCCGTATTATTGGTCATGATACGGTCGGCCGACCGGGTCGGTTTCGCAACGAGCGGAACGCTGATGTTGGCGAAGTTCGTCCAGTTCCGCTCGTTGATATAGTAGAAGCCGCCAACGTAGGTCAGTAGGCCGTCGAACGCATTGCCGCTCGCCTTGATCTCCTGGCTGAACTGCTTCGACCAGTTGAGATCGACGAGTGCGGTCGAAGTGCCGCGCACCGCCTTGGTGAGGCTTGTGCCCTGGATGGTGCTGAGCGTGCTACTGAGCCCGGCAAAGCTGTCCGTCAGGTAGTGCTCGTGAAGGTCAAGATATCCGGTGATGAAATTGACCGTCAGGTTCGAAGCTGGATGAACTTCGAGGTTCGAGCTGACCATGAACGTCTTGGACGTGTTACCCATCGGAACATCGGCAAGATCCGTCGACACGAGGCTCGCTCCCAAGCCCTGCGTCGTGAGGAACGGCGTATAACTGACCCGCTCGTTCAACGTCGGATCATAGAAGTTGGGAAAGCTCGCAAGCGACGAATAGGTGTAACTGCCAGCGACATCCCATGTCACATTGTCAGAGACGAGTGCGCGTGCGGCGGCACGGACGCCCCAGCTCTTCTCGCCGTTGAGCTTTTCGCCCGTAACGAGATTGTGCACGAAGCCGTCAGATTGGACGACATAGCCCGACACCTTCGTCAGGAGGCGGTCGGTGGCCGGAAGATCGATCGAGCCGCGCAACTCCCTGCGGTTGTAGCTTCCGTAGCCGGCGTAGGCGTAACCCGTCACATGATCGCTCGGCTTACGCATGATCACGTTGATCGCGCCGCCGGTCGTGTTCCGTCCAAACAACGTACCCTGCGGGCCACGCAGGACCTCGATCCGGTCGACGTCGAAGAAGGAGAAGTTGTTGGCGTTCTGACGCGAGAGATAGATGTCGTCGATGTACGTGCCGACCGGCGGATCGAAGGTCGAAATGGATTCGGTGTTCGACAGGCCGCGAAGGGCGTAGGTATTCGCGGTTCCAACCGAGGTGTTGTTGTGACCGATAAGGTTCGGGACGTAATTGACGATGTCGAGCGTGTTGTTGATCTGCCGCGCTTCGAGGTCCTTGCTCGTCAATGCCGTGACTGCGATCGGCACATCCTGAAGCCGTTCCTGGCGACGCTGGGCGGTGACGACGATCTCCGCGCTTGCACTGCTTTCAGGAGCCGTCGCCGGGGTCGTATTGGCCTGCGTCACCGGTATCGCCGCTGGCGCGGGTAGCGGCTGCGCCTGAGCAGTCGCCTGCGCAAAAGCGGAGGTCCCAGAAAGCAAAGAGATTGCCCCAAAGGCGGCAGCCCGGTGCGTGAGTTTCGTCATTATCCCCTCTCCCAAAAGCAAGTCCGAGCGCTCCCGCAAGGAGGCGAATCTCCTTCGGGTCATGCCTTCTTCCCAGTAATGTAATTGTTATACAGATATACCAAATAGCAAGGTTGTAAACTGAATTCGTCATTGGATCGAAACGGAGTTTTTCCTAATGAATCCAATGACTGGAGCGATCCATTCTTCAATCCGGTCAAGGACCATCCCCGGTCCGCCGGGCAATTCGGCATATTCCCAGTCGGGACGAGCCGCCTGAAGGCGGCGACCTGAGTCGAAAATGGGGTCGGTCCGACTTGCGACGATCAGGGTCGGACAGCGAATTTGCGCCACGTCGGGGTGAAAGTCGTGCTCGGGAATTGCCGAGTGGCCGTGCTCCTTCCAGGGCCCGTGCATGAAGTAGGTCAGCGTCGCGATGTGGACGGTTTCGTCGCTCCAGTCGGGATCTCCGACGCGGCGGACCCACGTCCACCGGTCGGTAAGATGGCTGCCGTCGGGAGCGATGTCCTGGCGATCCGGAAAGCGGCCGACCCGGGCAGCCCTTTCCTCTGCTGAAAAGAACGGCGCGTTATCTAGGATGAGGCCTGCGGCGAGACCAGGATGCATGGCTGCAAGACGGCCGGCAGCGAGTGCGCCGCCCCGATGTCCGACCACTATGGCTTGCGAAAGTCCGAGCGACCTCAACAGGGCCTCCAGCGCGGCGGCATAGACGGAAATTGCCGGCCTTGAAGGCGGATCCGACATGCCGTGCCCGGGAAGGTCGATCGCAATGGCGCGAAAGCCCGCAGCGGCAATCCGCGGCAATGCGTGGCGAAACTGGATGGACGCCCACGGCGCCTGGTGCACCAGCAGCACCGGGGGACCCTCGCCATGGCTGCGGTAATGGATCTGGCCATTGGGGCCATCGACGTAGCCCCGGCGTTCGCCGGGCAGCGCCGTCAAAATGGGAAGCGTCACTTGGCGACGTCCAGTGGGATGAGATCGGCACCAAGAAGCCGGCCGAAGGTCATCGCGGGGGTCACCATCATCCCACCGCAGGCAGCCTTGCCCATGGTCTGGCTCGACCCCAGGATCTCGCCTGCGGCGTAGAGGTTCGGGATCACCGATCCATCCTTGCGGATGACTCGAAGATCATCATCGACTGCAAGGCCGATCGCGCTCGAGATCGAGCTC
>DATMHD010000427.1:0-10080 GCA_035555075.1 Sphingomicrobium sp.
AACTGGCTGGTTGCGTCGCTGGTCATTTGCACGAGCTGGTTGATGCTCTGCTCGTTGGCGAGGCACTGCGTGCTCTTCTCTGCGGGAACGCCGCGTGCAGCCGCCCAGTCGGGGAAGCCGGCGACCTTGGCGGCCTCGACGAACTCACGATTGGGCGGGAGATTCTGGAGGCCTTCGAGCTGGGCCTGAGGCGCAGCCTGGAGCTTGGCGACCCAGACCGGCTGGTCCTTGTAGAAGGCGCGCATCAGCGGGAAAAAGCTCTTGGCGCCGTTGCAGCGCGCGATCAGGGACGCGGTGAGGTCGAAGGGATCGCGCACATAGTTGCGGAACTCCCAGCTGACTTGTCCCGATTTCACATATTTGCTCGTGAGCTCGGGCACACCTGTCTCATCGAATTCGCGGCAGTGAGGGCAGGTAAGCGAGCCGAACTCGATCAGTTTCACCTTCGCATTGGGGTTGCCCATCATGAAGCCGCCAGCGGCCGTCGGATTGACCACCATCGTCCAGTCACCGCCCGCGGGCGGCTTGACCATCTCGAGCTTTACTGACCCTTGTTTGGTCGCGGCATCGCCCTGCTTCGAGTTGCAGCCGGCAATGGCAACGAGTGCGAGGGCTCCGGCAAGGAAAACGGAAGGCTTCATCAATCAGCTCCGGTTGATCACGGTCATGGGTTCATCCCTGTCCTTCGACACGGATGGAGGACCGCTGCTAGCGGCAATTTGTGCGGCAAGCGACTCAAGGCAGGTTCTAAGCTCTGGATCGGCGATTTCGCGCAGGCCTTCGCCCAGTTCCTTGGGCACCGGTCGAAGCTGGGGTCGCTCGGGGCGCGGCGCCGGCTGCGGAAGCTTGCCCTGGCGGAAGACCACCCGGTTGATCGCCGCATAGCCAAAGAATCGGTTGACCTTCTCGACGATCATCGGCGTCAGATGCTGGATGAGCGGCGCGTGCGCTCCTTCGACCAGCAGCGTCAGCACGCCCCCCGCCTTCTTGCCGGTGGGAAATCTGATCGATTCGGGGCAGGAGGCCTTGGCATAACGTTCGCCGACGATCTCGGCCCAGCGGCTGACGATCGCGCTCTGGACGAAGCCGAACCGCTTGAATGACTGGCCGCCGATGTCGCCGACGAGCTCGCCAGCGGCGCGCGGCCGGCAACTGCGCGGCGAATCTTCCTGGGTCGTCTTTCGCTTCGACATGGGCGAGGACCATGCCATAGCGGATATGTGCCCGCCAATGCCGCAACGCGCCTGATCCAACATTATGTGGATAACTTCCGGCGCCTGCCATGGCGCTCGCCGCCGGGAAGCCCGCCTCCCGATCCCTATTGCGTGTGGCTGAGCGAGGTGATGCTCCAGCAGACCACGGTTGCGACCGTCCGGCCGCGTTTCGAGCAGTTTCTCTCAAGCTGGCCGACGATCGAGGCGCTGGCGGCCGCGAGCGACGAGGACATCCTCAAGGAATGGGCCGGCCTTGGCTATTATGCACGCGCCCGCAATCTCATCGCCTGCGCGAGGGAGGTCGCACGCCGGGGCAGCTTCCCGTCTTCGGCAGCCGAACTTTCGAGGCTTCCTGGCATTGGCCCCTACACGTCCGCCGCGATCGCCGCGATTGCCTTTGGCGAGCGATCGCCGGCAGTCGATACAAATGTCGAGCGCGTCATCGCACGCTTTCGGGGCCTCCTTGAGCCATCCCGTTCGACGATCGGGCTCGAACTCCTCGAGTTGATGCCTCACGAACACCCCGGTGATTTCGTGCAGGCAATGATGGACCTCGGGGCAACGATCTGCCGCCCGCGTAATCCCCGCTGCAGCGATTGCCCCATGCGTGATGATTGCGCGGCCTTGAAGTGCGGCGATCCCGAACGCTTTCCGAAGCGCGCTCGGCGGAAGCTTCGGCCGCAGCGGCACGGACTTGCCTACTGGGTCGAGAGGGATGGCGCCCTCTGGCTGGTGCGTCGCCCCACGAAGGGCCTTCTTGGCGGCATGGCCGCGCTCCCCGGAACGAATTGGGACGAAGGCGAAGAGGCGCCCCGAGGGGCGCTCGGTGCCGTTCGCCACGTATTCACCCATTTCGCGCTCGATCTCACCATCGTTCGTCGAAACGAGCCGGAAGGCGAAGGCTGGTGGCATCCGATCGCCCAGCTTCACGAAGCTGGATTACCAACACTCTATCGAAAAGCGGTGGACCTTGTCCTTGGTTGCCATGAGCGAATTGCGGCCTGAACCCTTCTTTACCGGCGCTGGTCTCGACCGCGCCGATCAGCTGCGCGGCAACGAGGCCGAAATCCGCAGGATCGCCGAGCTCCCCGCAGCGCGCCAGCTGAAATGGCAGGAAGGCCTGCCCGAGCTCGATGATGCCGGTCGCCTCGTCTGGGAACCGGTTGGGGATCCCATGTTATTCCTCGGTTTCGACGGGGACGATCCGCGCTTCTCTGGCATTGAGAATGTCACTTCTGACGCAAGGTCGGCCTTTCCGCTGATGGCGCTCCTCGACCCGTCCGACGCCCCCTTGTTTGCTGCTGCGCTGAGCCTTGCCCGATGGCATTCGCGCCACCGCTTCTGCGCGAACTGTGGGCAAGCGACCGCAATTGTAAGGGGCGGCTGGTCACGCCGCTGCGCGGACTGCGGGGCCGAACATTTCCCACGCGTCGACCCTGTCGTCATCATGCTTGCCGAGCATGACGGTAAGCTGCTCCTGGGGCGCCAGCCCCAATATCCTCAAGGGCGCTATTCGGCGCTCGCCGGCTTCGTTGAGGTTGGAGAGAATCTGGAAGCCGCAGTCGCCCGCGAGCTTTACGAGGAGGCCGGCATCCGGGTGCACGGCGTCCGCTATGTTGCAAGCCAGCCCTGGCCCTTCCCCTCCTCGCTGATGATCGGCTGCCACGCGCAGGCCGACGGCGCGGAACTGACGATCGACACGTCCGAACTCGAGGACGCCGGGTGGTTCAGCCGCGAGGATATTGCAGCGGCATTGGAGGGACGCGCGAGCCGGCGATTTGAACCGCCTCCCAAAACGGCAATTGCCCGAACGCTGCTCGAGCACTGGCTCGCCCGCTTGAGTTAGCCAAAACTCGCCCCTAAGAGGCCAGCCAAATCCTTATCTTGTTATCCTGACATCAACAGGGAAATTCATGGACGATCGCTTCAACACCATCGCCGGCTGGGTGCTGTTCGCCGGCATCGTGGCCTTGGGATCATCGATTGTTGCGAGCGAGATGTTCCACGCGGAGCGACCCGAGAAGATGGGCTTTCCGATCGCCGGCGTCGAGCAGGCAGGCGAGGGCGGCGGAGCGGCTGAACAGCCAATCGAGGTCTATCTGGCGAAGGCGGACCCCGCGAAGGGTCAGCAGGTCTTTAACAAGTGCATGGCTTGCCACAACGCCGACAAGGGCGGTGCGAACCAGCTGGGGCCGAACCTCTGGGGCGTGCTTGGCGAACCGATCGGCCAGGGCAAGGGTTTCGCATTCTCCGACGCGCTCTCGAAAAAGGGCGGGAGCTGGAACTGGGACAATCTTAGCCAGTGGCTGACCAGCCCGCGCAACTTCGCGCCGGGCACCAAGATGACGTTCGCGGGCCTCAGCAACCCCGAGGACCGCGCGAACGTGATCGCGTTCCTCAACCAGCATAGCGATGCACCAAAGCCAATTCCTGCAGCCCCGGCAGCCGCCGCGGCAGCGAATGGCTCGACCGGCGAGAAGGCAGCCGGCAATCCTCCGGGCACCGGACCGAACAATGGTCCGCAGACCGCAGGCAAGGAGCCCGTCCTGACGACGCAGCAGGCCGGCGCCAACCCGAAGAACACTGGCGGCGAAGGCGCGCCCAAGAAGCCCGGGACCTAGTCCTTATTCGGGCGGAGCGGACTGCACCCGCGGCTGCGCGGGGTGGTCCGCATAATAATTGGTGACGAAGTCCCAGGCGTCCTGCGCGTCCTCGGTCCAGTGGATGAGGTCGAGGTCGTGCGGCGCGATCACGCCTTCGTCGACCATCGCCTCGAAATTCACGACCCGGTTCCAATAATCCTTGCCGAACAGGAGGATCGGAAGTGGGCGGACCTTGCCCGTCTGGATCAGCGTCAGCAGTTCGAACATTTCGTCGAATGTGCCGTAGCCGCCAGGGAACACCGCGACCGCGCGGGCCCTGAGAAGGAAATGCATCTTCCTCAGTGCAAAATAGTGAAACTGGAAGCTGAGGTCAGGCGTCACATAGCGATTGGGCATCTGCTCGTGCGGCAGAACGATGTTGAGGCCGATTGATTCGCGTCCTTCTTCCCAGGCACCGCGGTTCGCAGCTTCCATGATCGAAGGGCCGCCGCCCGAGCACACCACGAAGTGGCGCTTGCCTTCCTCGTCGTTTCCGCAGCGGCTGGCGAGCTTTGCGAGCTCCCGCGCCACCTCGTAATAATGGGACTTGGCCTTGAGGCGTTCGGCGATCCTCTCCTGCTCGGGGTTGCTGGCGGCGGCAATCAGCGCGTCAGCCATATCCGGCGCCGGAATGCGCGCTGATCCGTAGAACACGAAGGTCGATCCGATATTGGCTTCGTTGAGCAGAAGTTCAGGCTTCAGGAGCTCGAGCTGGAAGCGAACAGGGCGCAAATCCTCGCGCAGCAGGAATTCGCTGTCCTGGAAGGCAAGCTTGTAGGCCGAGCTTTCGGTCTGTGGAACGGGCGGCACATGCTCAGCGGCGCGTGCATCGACCTTGGAGCTTGGGAAAATCCGCTTTGGCGGTAACGGTTGCGAAGTCATCGATGCCGACTAGCGGCAAAGATTCGCAACGTCACGCCTTGGCTGATTGCGCTCTTGGAAGCCCCCAGTCGATCCGCCTCGTCGCATACATGACCGCGGCGAGGGCAGCGAAGAGCAGCAGCGAACCGATGAGGAGCGAAAAGGCTTCGAGGCTGAGGAGAATGTACAAGACCGCATAGAGGGCCGCGAGCAGGCCGCCGATGAGGGCTGCGCGGTGCCAGCTTGCGAGTATCGCAGCACAATAGGCCGTATTGAGACCCGCTATAGCGGCGGACGCCAGGACATAGGCGAAGGAAAAGCCGATGACTTCTGCAAAGGCCAGGAGAAGCACGAAGAAGAGCACCAGCGCTGCGCCCGTCAGGAGATATTCGACCGGCGAGATCCGCACTCCGCCAACCACGTCGAACATCAGAAGCGCAAGGAAGGTGAAGCCGATGAAGAGGAAGCCATATTTGGTCGCGCGATCGACCTGAGAATAAAGGTCGACGGGCTGGATGAGGCTGATCTCTGCCATTCCGGGCGCCCCGCCTGCGGCGGTGTCGGACGAGGGCGCGGACGCTCCCTGATCCGTGGTTACAAGCGAGCGGCCAAGTGCCAGGTTGCCGATGCGGTAGCTTGCGATGAAGCCGCTGCTGGAAACCTCGTGGGCGCCTGGGAGGAAGTCGCCTCCAAAGCTCGGGCTGGGCCAGGATGATCTCACCGTCCAGGGGGTGTCGCCAGCTCGAGGCGCAAGGTTCAAGGCCGCATTGCCCCGGAAATCGAAAGCGAAGTCCACGACAAGCGGGCCATTGCCAAGCCTGCTTGCATCAATCCATGAGAAGAAGCCCTTCCCAAGATTGCTGCTGCTTGCACCCGGCTGCGGCCGCAGCCGCACGCCATTGGCATTGAGCGAAGGATTGGCGCCAAGTCCCCGGGGATCGGTCAGCCCGAAGCGGAGCTCGACGTGAGCGAGATCCAGCTGGGCTGGATCGACGCCCGACTGCGAAAGATCCGGAGGAAGATTGAAGCGCGCCTTCCCTGAGACCTTCGCGCCATAGACGATCGCTTCGTAGATCGATCTTTTGCGGACCTCGGGCTTCACATCGGTGCCAAGTTCCAGGGTCTCGGGCGCGAGGGTCAGGACGCGAATGGCCTCGCTGGTCCTGGTGACGCTGTGTCCGGCTTCGACCACGGTCTCGTTCGTGTGGGTGCGGTAGGGGATGGCAATGAGCGGACCGCTCATCGTCTGCGAGGCGCCCCAGCCGGCAGTGATTGAACTTTCTGCCTCGCGCGACTGTGACTGCCGGCCGTAGTTGAGGAGGTAGATCGAGAAGAGAGGGACGCAGAGCAGGAATCCCATTGCAATCGCCAGTGCAAGCTTGGTTCCTGCCGTGCGCTCACCCTCGAAGAAGCCCATGATCCACCTGCCTCCTGGTTGAGGAATGATGGGTGCAGCGTCAGCGTGTGAGCGTCATGAGCGCGATATGATCATTTTGTGAGAAGGCCCGGTTAGAGGTCTGGTTTGGCCCCTAAGGTCCACCTCCTGAAGGATAGTCACATTGCTGACACTTGATGCTCGTCCGAGCGGGCCCAAATCGGGTGGCATGATCGACATCCGCCCCTTCAGCAGCCTCGGCCAGGCCAATCATGGCTGGCTCGACGCCCACCATCATTTCTCCTTCGCGAATTATCACGACCCCGACCGCATGGGCTGGGGCAGGATCCGCGTCTGGAACGATGATACGATCGGCCCGAAGAGCGGCTTTCCACCGCATCCGCACCGCGACATGGAGATCGTGACCTACGTCCGGACCGGTGCCATTACGCATCAGGATTCGATGGGGAACAAGGGCCGAACGGCGGCTGGCGACGTTCAGGTGATGAGCGCTGGCACTGGCGTCACCCATGCCGAATATAATCTCGAGGACGAGCAGACGACCTTGTTCCAGATCTGGATCGAGACCGACAAGCCCTCGGCTCCTCCAAGCTGCGGCGCGATGCCCTTTCCCAAGGAATCGCGGAACGGCGCGTTCCAACTTCTCGCGAGCGGCGGTCCCGACGATGGCGCGCTCACCATCAACGCCGATGCGAAGATCCTTGGAGCAACAGTGAAAGCGGGCGAATCGATCACGATCGATGCCGAGCCCGACCGGCACCTCTACCTGGTGCCCAGTGGACGCATTAGCGTGAACGGGATCGAGGCGAACCCCCGCGACGGTGTTGCGATCACTGGCGAACGCAAGATCGAGATCAAGGCGGAGGACGATTCCGAACTCGTTCTGGTCGATGCACGCTAACTCATAAGCTCTTGAGTCGGGCCCGGTTAATCGAACCTGTGCTTGAAGTGCCGGTCCCGCGGAGGCATGGTTGTCCCGCGCCGCGCAGGTAGACGACGGCGTCTCAAGGACAGAGCGGAGTTGATGAGGGCGATTTTGCGCTGGAAGATGACGTATCTGGCAGGTGTGCTGCTTGGGGCCGCTGCCGCGGCCAATGCGCAAACTGTGCCCGAGGCCAGCAACAATGCTCCGGCGACGGATGCCGTCGGCCCACGCGAGCTCCAGAACTTCAGCCTGCCCGGGACGCCGACCAAGAGCGCCGACCAGCCTTCGCCCTCCCAGGCTGCGCCGGCTCCGGCGCCGCGCGAGACTGTCCGGAGCGAAAAGGCGCAGGCGCCAGATGTTGCGCTGGTCAGCCGCAAGCCCGCCCGCGAGGCAAGCCGCGAGATCAAGCCCGCGACCAAGGCAGAGGTACCGCCGGCGAAGACCATGACCGAGGCTCAGTCGCCTCCTGCTGCTGCTGCCGCTGCTGTTCCTCAAGTGTCGCTTCCGGAAGCGACCACGCCGTCATTCGGTCCCGCTCCTCTTCGAGTCTCGCCGCAAGCTCCGGCGCTCGCCCCTGAAGGACGCCCGCTGGTCCTCCCCTGGATCATCGCGGCCATTGCCCTGGCGGCGGGCGCATTGCTCCTCCTGTGGCGAAGAAGCCGTGGGCGGGAAGCCCTTGTGCATGGACCGGGCTATGACGCGTTTGTTCCGCCCGAAGCGGCTCCCGCGCCACGCGCGCCTGAGCCAGCAGCTCCGGTCCCTGCGCCGAAAGCTCGGCCGGCACCGGTACCGGAGCTTGCTCGGACGCCCCCATCACCCCCTCGGTCGGTCGGCATCGTCGCCTCGCGGCTCAGGCCATCGATCGAACTTGCGATGCAGCCTCTGCGATGTCTGGTCGACGACGATGAGGTCACCATCGAGTTCGAAGTCGAGATCTTCAATGCCGGCACGGCGCCTGCGCGCGCCGTCATTGCGGAGGCCACCCTGTTCAATGCAGGCGCCACCCACGAACAGGAACTCGCGGCCTTTTACGCCAAGCCGCCAGTCGGCGGTGACCGGATCGACTCCATTGCGCCAATGCGGCGCATGACCTTCACCAACAGGGTGGTGGCGCCGCGGGCTCAGGTCCAGGAATATGAACTTGCAGGACGCAAATCCTTCGTCCCGGTCCTCGCGTTCAATGCGCAGTATGAATGGAGCGGTGGCAAAGGGCAGAGTTCGCTCGCCTACCTCCTCGGGCGCGAAACGCGCAGCGACAAGCTTGGTCCTTTGCATCTCGACGGTTCGAGGCGTGAACTGCGCGGCCTTGGGGCGCGGGTTCTTCCGACCGCGGTCAGGACCTAGAGAACGCTCGAATTATAGCTGTGCCAAGCAAGCACTGCGGCTGCACCGCGATAGGGTCGCCATGCTTCGGCAAGTTCGCGCAGCTGTTTCTCGGTCGGCTTGTCGGCGAGTCCCAGTAACCGGCCGAGCTCGACCATCACTGCAAGATCGCCGGCCGGGAACACGTCGGGGCGGCCTTCGGCAAACAGGAGATAGATCTCGGCCGACCAGCGGCCGATGCCCTTGATCCTGGTGAGGAGCGCAATTGCTTCCTCATTGTCTTGCGGAAGGGCCTCGAGATCGAGTTCGCCCGAAATAACGAGCTCGGCGAGGCTTCGAAGATAGCCCGACTTCTGGCGCGACATGCCGGCTGCGCGAAGTTCCTCGTCACTCGCTGCAAGGAGGAGATTGAGGTCGGGCGGCGAACCGAAAGCGGCCTCGAGCTTGGCCCACATCGAGCGGGCCGCGGCGACGCTCACCTGCTGGCCGACAATGGTGCGAAGCAGCGTCTGTGCCCCGCGCTCGCTCCTCCTCGGTTCCGGGACGCCGAACTTCTGGACGACGCCCGCAAATGCTGGTTCACGGCTGGCGAGGGCGCTCACTGCAGCCTCGATGCTCTCCTTGGTGCGCACCATCAGGCGACGCTCGCGGCGTAGAGCGCGATTGCAGCCGCGTTGGAGACGTTGAGGCTCTCGACTGCGCTGCTGATCGGAAGCCGGGCAACGGCGTCGCAATGCTCGCGGGTGTTTGGGCGAAGACCCGGACCCTCCGCTCCGAGCACGAGCGCGACGCGAGGCGGCCCAAGTGCGTCCTTGAGGTCCGTCTCCGCTTCGCCCGCAAGAGCGATGCGCCAGAAGCCGGCGTCGCCGATTTCCTCAAGAGCGCGCGCAAGGTTGACGACGCGGACCCAAGGCACCCGTTCGAGGGCTCCCGATGCTGCTTTTGCAACGACACCGCTTTCGGGGGGCGAGTGCCGATCCTGGGTCACGATGCCGATGGCGCCGAACGCTGCCGCGGAGCGCAGGATGGCGCCCAGATTATGAGGATCGGTAACCTGGTCGAGGACCAGCAGGACCGCGCGCTCGGCGGCTTCCGTGAGTAGGTCGCCCAGCCACAGCTCCTCGAGGGGTTCGACCTCGATGACGACGCCCTGGTGCGGTGCGTCGCTGGGCACCAGCCGGCCAAGGTCCGGAGCCTCGGCCAAGGTAACTGCGACCTCGTCCGGGAATTGCATGAAGGAGGCTGCCTCGCGCGTGGCCCAGGCGCGAAGGACTCTCCGTGCCGGATTGTCGAGGGCGGCCGAAACCGCGTGCTTGCCCCACAGGCGAGGCCGGTTCGGGGTCCCGTGGCTCTGGTGGGATTTCTTGCGTCGCGTCATTTGGCTGCTCAATGCGGTTAGAACCCGCGCTGCGCAACCGCTCCTTCTAGATCGCCCGAGCTCGGCTCTCCACCAAGTGCCGTCGATGATTGCGCCATGTGCCGACCGCAAGAATGAGGACGATGGGATAGCTCCAGAAGACCAGCGCAGCGCCATAGGCCCGCGAGAAGAGGTTCGCGTCAACGGCCTTCAGGAGATGGCCAAGGATGGTCGTCAGCTGAAGGCCCGCGATCCACAAGGGCCAGAAGCGTTCGGACCGGAGCGCAACCCAGGCGAAGCCGGCGAAGACGATGAGGTCGACGACCATCACATGTGTTTCGACGCCCGCGAAACGGCTGCTG
>DATMHD010000428.1:0-2444 GCA_035555075.1 Sphingomicrobium sp.
AGGCTCGCGAACAGCGAGATCGCGATGAACGCGAAGATGACCAGCAGGATGGTGCGCCACAGCGCGCCACCTTTGGTCAGACTATAGGTGCCGCGCAGCTGTCGATACATGTGAATCGGCGGCACGAACCAGGCGATGCTAGCGATGGATTCCGACACCAGCCCGATCACCGAACTCGTCGCAAGCAGCAGCATCATGAAGCACAGTGAATACGTGACGAACACCGTGTGATCGTACAGCCGGAAGCGGCGGCTGAACGGGAACAGCAGCCACACGAATGGCACAGAGATCGGGATCAGCGCCCAGCTGAACTTATAGGCGTTGGTCTTGAGCTTGTAGAACAAGAGCTCTGGATTCTTGGCGGCTTCGTTGAACTGGTCGCTGAAACCGCCGAGGAAATCGTCGGCGAAGTGAATGCTCGCGTCGACCTTCCCGGCTTTCACCGCTTGCAGGGCCGTAACCTCGCTGTTGAGATCCTTGATTTTCTCATCGAGCTTCGCTGCGACGGGACCGGTCGCCGTCGCGCGCTGGCTCTGAAGAATGGGCAGCTTCTGCTGGTCCTTTCCAATTTCCTTTGCCGCGTCCGCCATGACCTTTGTCGATTGCTTCCTCGTGTTGCTGGTCAATCCCACCACAGCGAACATCAGGAACACGCTGAACAGGAACAAGGCGATCGGTGAGACGAAACTGGCCCGCTGGCCCTCGACATAGCGACGCGTCAGCTCTCCCGGCTTCCACGCAAGGAGCGGAAGCGTGCGGAAGATCTTGCCTTCGAAATGAAGAACGCCGTGCGCGAAATCGTGGAAGAATGCGGACAGCGTGCGGCGGACGTGAGCGTGCTGCCCGCATTCGTGGCAGTAGGGGCCTTCGAGCCTGGCGCCGCAGTTGAGGCAATTGGCGTCATGCGTATGCGCGTCCGCTTCTCCTGCCTGAGGCTCGATCGCACGACCGACGAACCCGCCGGTGATTGCATCGCCAATCGCTTCGAGATTGCCCATCCGTTTCCCCCGAGCGCGACATTAGGCGGGCTTCGCGGCCCATGCTAGCTGCCGCGCATGGCGCGCATCGGTCTCCTTGGCGGCTCGTTCAACCCGGCGCATCGTGGCCATCGGCACATCAGCCTCGCCGTGATCGACGCGCTCGGCCTCGATGAGGTCTGGTGGCTCGTCTCGCCCGGCAACCCTCTCAAGGAGGGGGCGAAGGACATGGCGCCCTTTGAAACGCGGCTTGCCTCAGCTCGGCAGGCGGCGCGCCGCTCCTCCATCTGCGTCAGCGACTTCGAGCAGCGACAGGGGACGCGCTACACCGTCGACACCATTCGAAAATTGAAGCTCATGTACCCGCAGCACCGTTTCATCTGGTTGCTCGGAAGCGACACCCTGCCAAATTTTCACAAATGGCGTGATTGGAGAGGGTTAGCGCGCGAAGTCCCAATTGCGGTGATTCGCAGGCGCGGTTATGATTCTGCTGCCCACGCGGCGCGCGCGATGGGTTGGCTCAGAAGGTTCGTCCATCCTTCGAGCCAGGCACGTTTCTGGACGGACTGGAGTGCACCGGCGATCCTATTCCTTCGCCTGCCGCCCGACACCACGTCCGCAACGGCCATCCGCACGCGCGATCCCAATTGGCACGAGAGAACGAATGCGCACTCTGCGCGTTCACATCGTTTCGGTTCGCCAATGTCGCCGCCCAAACGCACTAGGGAGACCCCTTGACCGAACGTCCAACTGAGACCGCCGCCGCCGAAGCCGGCCGCACTCCTATCGACATCGAAGACCTCCATCGCACCGTATTGCAATCGCTTGATGACGATCAGGCGCAGGAGGTCGTTTCAATCCCTCTCGCCGGCAAGTCCAACATCGCCGACCACATGGTGATCGCCTCTGGGCGCTCGACGCGGCAGGTTGCATCAATGGCCGTTAAGCTTGCCGACAAGATCAAAGCGCAATTTGGTCGCAACGTTCGTATCGAGGGGCTTCCGGCCGCCGACTGGGTGCTCATCGACGCGGACGACGTAATCATCCATATTTTCCGTCCCGAAGTGAGAAATTTTTACAATTTGGAACGAATGTGGGCATTTGGCGATGATTCGGGCGTGAGCGCAGCTGCACGCGGGTGAGGGCAATGCGGATTGTTGCGATCATTTTGTCGTTTCTGGCGTTCGTCGCGGCGCAGCCTGCTGTCGCGGCTTCGTCAGCCGGGCTGACCGACCTGGAGCAGCAGCTGAGCTCGCTGCTTGCGGGCAAGTCGGCCGACGTCGGCATTGCCGCGCTCGATCTCAACACGGGCGAGACCGTCAGCATCAAGGGCGATACGCCATTTCCGATGGCGAGCACAGTCAAGGTCGCGATCGCGGCTCTTTACCTGGCGCAGGGCGATGCGGGTCAGCACTCGCTCGACGACACGATCAATGGGGAGCCCGTGCGCAGCGTCATGCGCAAGAT
>DATMHD010000429.1:0-2023 GCA_035555075.1 Sphingomicrobium sp.
TTCGGGTGCGGCCCACCAGCTCTGTTCGATCTCGAAGCCGCATTCACGAAGCAGCCTTCCGAGCCCTCTCCAGGAGTACAGCCGGCCTCTCGAGCGTCGTCCGTGCAGACGGTCAGCGAGCGGACGGGGCAGGGCGCTACCGAAGCGCATGTTGTGATAATGCTCGTCTGGTTTGCCGAGCAGATAGCGCAGAGCAAAACGATTCTTTGTCGCGACATACAGTTGGCCGCCAGGACGCAGGACACGGCGAATTTCCCGCAACAGCCGCGCCTGGCCTAGCTCATGCGGTTCGTCGATGCCGGTCGCGCAGCATTCCAGAACGAGGTTCAAGACAACGAAATCAAAAGCGCCATTCTCATAGGGCAGGCGGCAATCGCCTCCCCCCGTGGCGACATTGACGTTCGTAATCTTCTCCTGCCGTTATTTTTCACGAATGAAGTCCGCTTGCACGGGGTCTACTTCCAACGCGGAAACGCTTTGCGCACGCGCTGCGATCTTCGTGGTGAACTGGCCGAAACCGGGACCGATCTCCAAGACGTCCGCGCCGTCAATCGCCAGCAGCTCCAGGAATATCGCACGGCTTTCGTCAGTGAGATATTCTGCCGAACCAAACTGCTTCTTGATGGCTGCGTGCCATCCGACTTGCTGCGCCAGGGCCGTAAGCTCCGCCTTGCCTTCCTGAAACTCAGGCATGGAGCGCCCGATCCAAGGTCTGCAAGTTGCGGCGCGCCATTGCAGCAAACCGATCCGGGGGGAACTGATCGAGATTGAGCCAAATGTGCCCTAGCGCGGCGAGCAAATAGATCCGGGTCTCGGCTAAGGTGCAGTCGAGTACCCTGGCGTGCTCCGAAAGTTCCCTGTGAAGCAGGCGCGGCCCCAGGCCAGCGCTCTCAGCGAACTTGATGAGGTCGAAGATTGCATGACCTTCAACCACGCAGCCGCGCCAATCGATAACGACGAAGTCTCGCGATCCCGCGGGATCCAGCAGGATATTCCCCGTCCAGAAATCGCCATGCATGACCGTTGCGCGCGGGCGGAAATTGCCTTCCGACAGCGTCGAAAGAGCCTGACCCGCGGCCTCACGAAGAAAGTCGTATGGGCTGCTCTTCAGGCCGCGAAGACAAGCTTCCGTAGCCGTGTTCTGCTCTCTGCTGACGGCGGCCACTTGGCGCAACCAGCCGAGGACGTGCGGCGTGACGCGATTGAGCTCGAGCAGCCGCTTGAACCGGCCGGCCGGAATCGGACTTAACTGCTCGAAAAGTGCACAAGTGACGCCATTCATTTCCCACTCGTCGAGCGGGTCTATGATCACATCGCCAAGCCAGGGACCCAACGCGACGCGAGCTGCCTTCGCTTTCTGAACGGCCTCACGGATGACGGTCGGGAATGCGGGCGGGGAGACCTGAAGGACGGTGGACGAGACGAGATAGACGCCGGTAGCGTCACCCGTCATCCCTTCCGACAACACTCGAACGCATGCTTTGGCCCAAGGCGTTCCGGCCAGATGTCCGATCGCACTCATAACCTATACTCCGCAGAAGATTGGCCGCGAGAATCAGAGAAGTCGGAGTGCGCGATGTCCCCAGAGGCAATGAAGGCATCGCGCACCGGGCGGCTAAACGACTTGTGGTACGTGAGACCCGTCACGCGTGCGTCGGACCACTGCCCCGATTCCGAAAAAGCCAAGCAGCATCATCGCCCATGTCGCAGGCTCGGGCACAGGCGCCACGCTAATCGCGTCGAGTAAGATGCCCTCGTTGACACCGCCGGTAAGATTATTGAACGTCAAGGTCGTGGTCGCACCCGTGGCTGTGAAATTCCGGCTGAAGATCTGCCAGTCGAGATTGGCATTCGTTCCGGAGTTGTGGGTCACGATCGCAAACAGCACTCCGTTGAGGAGCACCTCGGCCGACGCCGACGTGATCGACGGATTGAACAGGTTGCGCGAATAAGCGAAGCTCAGGGTGTAGATCTGGCCCGCGGACGTCGCGAGATTTTGCGAGATCGATCCCATGCCGCCTTG
>DATMHD010000430.1:0-7835 GCA_035555075.1 Sphingomicrobium sp.
GCGGTGATTACCGGCATCATTCGCCGCATTGGCGCTTGAGGCATTGTCCCCCCTCCGCATGATTGGCGTTTCGGAGTTGAGCTTCCGCCCGCTACAGCGAACAGGTGGAAAAGCCGATCGATCCAGCTGCGCGTCAATCGCTCGTCACCGGCGCACGAGAAGCTCTCAAAAGCGGAAATCTCGACCTTGCGGCGATACTCGTCGGAAAGCTCGATGATCCAATGAACATCGACGCCCTCGAGATCAGCTCGCTGATTGCGAGTGCGCGCGGCGACGACGCCCAGGCGGAAACCATCCTCCGGAGCGCAATCAATGTCGCAGGCAAACGTCGATGGCCCTACGCCGATCTCATTCGTCTCCTCCTGAAGACAGGCCGTCCAGGGGACGCAGAGGAAGTTGCGCGCTTAGCCCTCGTTGCCGATGCCGATAATGCGGACGCCCATGCAATGCTTGGCCTCATCTCGTCCCAGCAGAGCAAATGGTTCGAGGGCGCGGAGCATTTCGAGCGTGCCATCGAACTTGCAGGACCCCATCCGCAATTGCTGACGGGTCTGGGGCATGCCCTCCTTCGCCGCGGCAAGCTCACGGCCGCGCGCGCGCCCCTCGAAGCGGCGGTGCGCGCCGACCCGAGCGGCCTTGAACAGATCGTCTATCTTTCCGAACTCGAGGAAAGGATGGGGCGGTTCGAGGAAGCAGGCCTCCAGCTTGACCGTGCCGAGCGCATTGCAAAGGCATCCGGGACCGACGTCGATCTCCAGCGCTCGGTACTCCTTGTCCGGATGGGCAGGACCGACGAAGCCGTCGCCCTCCTCGACACCCGAGAAGACCTTTCAGGCCATGCCCTTCTGCAGCGGGGCCGACTTCGCGACGCTCTTGGCCGCCACCGTGAAGCCTGGAGCGACTGGACCAAGGGGAAGGCGATGCTCGCGAGGACCGCTCTGCGACGATATCCGGCCGAAGAGATCAAAGCGCGGGCCGACGCGCTTGCTGCGTTCTTCACCAAAGACCGCACCCGGTCGATCCAGCCCGCCCAATTGCGGGATGATGTCCCGCAGCCGATCTTCATCCTGGGGTTTCCGCGCTCGGGAACGACGCTCACGGAGCAGATCCTCGCGAGCCACAGCCAGATCCAAGCGGGAGGCGAGCTCCCGTTCGGAAGCGAATTGCACGAACTTGCGACATCGCTTGGAGGAGGTGCCGACGCGTTTCCCGAGGGCCTCGCCAAGGCTTCTCCGGATTGGCCAAGGATGCTTCGCGACCTCTATCTTGGAAGAGCGGAGCGCTACGGCCTGCTTGAAAAGGGTCCGCGCTTCTTCACCGACAAGATGCCTTCAAATGACTTCTGGCTGCCACTCCTCCGCCTTGCCTTCCCTCGATCGCCCGTCATCCTCGTCACGAGGCACCCGCTCGACGTCCTCACTTCCGTCATGGCCCATGACATGACCCACGGATTTGATAGCGGCTACCGGCTCGAGGATGCGGCAACGCACCTCGCCCTCCTTGATCGATTGCTGGAGACATATCGCGCCAATGGTGCCGGACCGACACACGAGCTTCGTTACGAGCGCTTGATCAGTGACCAGGCAAAGGAGACGGGGCTTCTGATGCGCGCTGTCGGACTTGAGATGGAGCCCGCGCAGCTTCGATTCCACGACCGCGCCGAAGTCTCGCCAACGCCGAGCTACGCGCAGGTCTCAGAACCGCTCAACGATCGCTCTGTCTCGCGCTGGCGACATTTTTCCGAGCAGCTCGAGCCGATCCGTCCGCTGGTACGCGATGCAATGGCAAAGGGCGGCTACGCCGATTGAAGGAGAAGGGCGAGGCCTTCGGCATTCTCGGTGAGAAGCTGGACGCTGTCCTTGGCTGGCCTTGCCACCATCCGCACGCCAAGGCTGCCAAGCCTTGCTTCATCTACCAGCGCCGGATCCTTGATCTGAAGCCACACGCGGCTCGTTGCAGCTCCCACGTCGACGAGATTGGCGCGTCCCCCCAGCGCCTCGAGCCACGGCGCCGCATCTCCCTCGGCTCGACGGGCAGGCGCTCCCTCTTTCTCTTCCTGAACGGGTGAGAGCGGGCCTGCCGCTTCGCGCATCTCCATGGCGACGACGTCCGCAATGGGGCCAAGAACCACTTGCAGGCCATTGGCCGACGGCCTGATCATCCCGTGCGCGCCAAGCGCGCGCAGCTGTCCCTCATTCACCCTCGACTGGTCCTTGATGACGAGCCGAAGCCTCGTCGTGCACGCATCGATTGCCGCGAGGTTGGATGCACCGCCAAGAGCGATGAGAAAGCGCTCCCCTCGTCCGCCTCGTGCCGGCGCGTCCCCGATCTCCTCGCCCACCGGATCATCCTCGCGGCCGGGCGTCTTGAGGTCGAACCGCAGGATCGCGAAGCGGAAGATCCCGTAATAGAGAAGAGCGTAAAGGACACCGACCGGGAAGAGGAGCAGCGGCCTGGTCGCCTTGGAAAAATTCAGCACATAATCGAACGCGCCAGCCGAGAAGCCGAAGCCCAGCTTCACGCCGAGAACGTGCATCAGGGCCATCGACGCTCCGGTAAGAACTGCGTGGAACGCAAAGAGCAGTGGCGCGAGGAAGAGGAAGCTGAACTCGATCGGCTCCGTGACCCCGGTCAGAAGCGCAGTGAGCGCCATCGAGAGGAGCATTCCGCCAACCGCCTTGCGCCGGTCGGGCTTTGCCGAACGGTACATGGCAAAGCAGGCTGCAGGCAGCCCGAACATCATCACCGGGAAAAAGCCCGACATGAAGGCGCCGGCCGTGGGATCGCCCGCGAAGAAGCGATTGAGATCTCCCGTCGTCCCGTGGAAATCCCCGACGATGAACCAGGCGACATTGTTGAGGACGTGGTGCAGGCCGGTGACGAGCAGGAGCCGGTTCAGGATGCCATAGACGAAGAGGCCCGCATTCCCGGACCCGATCACCAGCCTTGAAAGGCCGTCCATGCCGGCGGTGAGCGTCCCATAAGCTCCTCCGACGAGGCCTGCGAGCACAAGGCCGATCAGTCCGCACAGGATTGGGACGAAGCGCCGTCCTCCAAAGAAAGCGAGATAGTCGGGGAGCTTGATCGTTGCATAACGGTTGTAGGCGGCCCCGCCGACGAGCCCCGAGATAATGCCGACGGGCACCGAAAGCTTGGCGATCGCCTTGGCCCGCCAGGCATCGGCAGCGACCGCCGCAAGATCCTTTGAAAGACCCGCCGAGACCTCGGGCGGAAGCACAAGCAACGTTTGCGCTCCCCTCGTCGCGATGAGGAAGCATACTGCTCCCGCAAGCCCGGCGGCTCCGTTATTGTCCCTTGCAAGTCCGACCGCGATGCCAACTCCAAAGAGAAGGCCAAGATTGTCGAAGATGGCGGCGCCCGCCGCTTCGACGAACCCGATGTTCAAAAGGTCGGGCTGTCCGAGACGAAGTAGCAGTCCCGCGATCGGAAGAACCGCGATCGGAAGCATGAGCGCCCGCCCGAGCGGCTGGAGCGACTGGATCGAAAGCTTCATTGAAGATCCTCCAGGAGCGGTGCGACCAGCGTTCGAACCGCAGCGGCGTCCGGCGCAGCGAGCGCTTGCCTTGCTGCCTCGCGGCAGGCCTGAATGTCGAGGCGCCTTACGATCGCCTTCGTCCCGGCGATGAGAGCACAAGGGACGGAGAGTTCCGTGACCCCAAGGCCGATCAGGACGGGAATGGCCTCGGGCAATGCAGCAAGGGAGCCGCAAACTCCGGTCGCGATCCCGCGAGCCTCGCCGCCGCTCGCAGCCTGGGCAATCAGCATGAGGACGGAAGGCTCAAGACCATCGAGCTCTCCCGCCACCGCCGGATTGGTTCGGTCGCGGGCAAGGGCATATTGACCAAGATCGTTGGTCCCGATCGAAAAGAAGGCCGCCTCCGTTGCGAGCGCTCCTGCGATGAGGGCGGCTGCGGGGGTTTCGATCATGATCCCGAGCTTCGGCTCGCTGACCCCCATGTCGGCCGCGAGCGAGCGTAGGACCGCACGTGTGTCGCGAACCTCGGCAAGGCTCGAGACCATCGGGATCATGATCTGGAGAGGATACGCCGACCGAACCTCGAGGAGCGCTCGAAGCTGGGTTTCAAGAAGGTCGCGGCGCGCAAGCTGGAGACGGATCCCGCGAAGCCCCAGCGCAGGATTGTCCTCGGCCTCGAGTGGCAGCCAGCTCGCCGGCTTGTCAGCACCGATGTCGAGCGTCCGGACGATGAGCGGACGGTCACCAAGCGCGTCCGCGATCCGCTGATAGGCGTCTCGCTGCTCCTCGCGGTCGGGCGGCGCATCGCGGTCGAGGAAAAGAAATTCGGTTCTCAAGAGACCGCAGCCTTCGGCCCCCTCCTCGACGGCAAGGCGGGCGTCGGCAACCGACCCGAGATTGGCGAAGATCTCGATCCGTGTTCCATCGGCAGTTGCCGCAGGCTCGGTTGCACGGGCGCGCGCAGCTTCGCGGAACGCGCGGTGTCTCGAAGCTTCATTCCTGACCGCTTCGAGTTCTTCTTCATCGGATGCTACCTCGAGGTGGTTTCCGCGAAGGATGAGCGGCGTCCCTTCCGCGATCGACGAAAGCCCCGGGCCAAGACCGACCACCATCGGAATACCAAGGCCGGCGGCAATGATCGCAGCGTGCGAGGTCGCGCCGCCTGCGGCAGTTGCGATCCCTGCTATCGATGAATCGCCAAGCGCCTTCACCTGCGAGGGAAAGAGCGTCTCGCCAAGGACGATCGCTCCCTCTGGCGGCAGAGCCATTGCGACATCTACGCCGGAAAGCTCGGCAAGGATCCTTCGCTCGAGGTCGATGAGATCATCGAGGCGCTCGGCAAATCGTGGGTCGCTCGAGTTCCTGAGCGGCTCGGAGAATGCACGGATGGTTTCGCGCCACGCAAAGCCTGCGCTCCTTCCCTTCTGGATGAGGCGCAGCGCCCCCTCCTCGAGCTCGGGGTCACCAAGCATTGCAAGGTGAGCTGCAGCGATCGAGCCCGGCGCACCTTCCGCCCCGATCTCGGTCTCGAGCGCTGCCTCGACGCGAGCCCGCGCAGCCCGAAGTGCCCGTTTCTCTTCCTCGGGATCGGCGGCATTTTCGGAAACGGCGAGGGAGGGGTCCTCGAGATGCCAGGCGGGACCGATCGCGAGACCGGACACGGCCGCCGTTCCGATGAACTTTCGCCGGCTGCCGTCGAGCCGCTCGACAGCGGCCTCGAGCGGCTGCAGTTCGCCCATGCCGCCCTCGAGAAGCTCCGCGAGCGCAGTGACAGCTTTCCCGGCCGCGGGCCCGTGGCCCTGGATGACAAGCTCCGCGCCGTGGCGAAGGCCAAGGCCAAGAAGCGCGACGGGCGAGCGGGCGGATGCCTTGCGTCCATCCCCGGCAAGGATTTCGATCCTTGCATCGAATGACTTTGCAAGGCTCGATAGTCGGGCCGCCGGGCGCGCATGAAGGCCGTGCGCGAGGAGCAGTCGAACAGGGCGCGATGTCGCAAGCCCTTGGGGAACGGAGCGAGGCTCCTCGGCATGATCGACGGGCTCGAGGCTCAGTAACATATCACCCGCCGAGACCGGCCCCTCGGGCGCCACCGACGCAATGCGGAACGCCTCGGCATTGGTGACGATCACGGGCGTCGCGAGACTGGCTGCTCTTCTGGCAATCAGATCGAGATCGAATTCGATCATGAGGTCGCCCGCTTTCACACGCTCACCCGTGCTCACCGCAGCCTTGAACCCCGTCCCGCCGAGCCCCACGGTGTCGATGCCGATGTGGATCAGCAGGACTGGCCCCTCATCGAGCTCGAGGGTGACTGCATGGCCTGCCGAATGGACCGAGAGAACGGTGCCGGTGCCTGGGCTAAGAAGCCTTCCCGTCGTCGGATCGACGGCAAAACCGTCTCCAAGCATGCGGTCCTTGAAGACCGGGTCCGGGACCTTGTCGAGAGGCATGGCCCAGCCTTCCAATGGGCTGGCGATCTTGATCATTGGAGTGTCAGCCGGTCGAGCACCCAGAAGGGGTCTGGCCCGTTCTGCGTGAAGGTCATGCAAAGATCATGATCGCCGCTCTCCCCGGAGATCATTCCTTCAAGCTTGCCTCGTCCTGACGCAGCGTCGGCGGCAAGCGGGATCGTGACGACAAGCGGCCCGTCGCACCCGTCCCGCCGGATTTCGAGCTCGCCTGTGCTCGTCGCGGGCGGTCTGAATACGATCTTCTTGATGTCTTCGCCGATCGAGAAATTGAACGGAAGCCGGCTGACCTCGGCCTCGAGGCGCCACACGTTGGAAAGCGGCGCGCCGCGCCAGATCCAGCAGGGATGCATGATGTCGACCCAGTGGATTCCTCGCTTGCCGGTCGCTCCGCCATCATCCTCGAGACGAAGGGGGATGGCATTGCCGCAAAGTTCGAGTTGGCTTGCGCTGCGGGTCTTCAGGAGTTCGGGGCCGATGGCCCAGCGCTTCGCATCTCCAAGCGGCAGAGCGCCATCGAAGGCCTGCGCCATCAGCACCGATCGGTACGAAAGGCTCAGCGGACGCAGATACTCGGCCGATCTGGCAGTCGGTGAAGAGCCGTCGGTCGTGTAGCGCAAGGTTCCGATCGAGGCCGGTTGCTTAAGCGTCGCGAGGATATCACCGTCATCCGCCTCGAAGGTCGCGAGGGCTTCGAGCGGGCTCCTGTCGAAACCTTCTCCAAGCCTCGTCCAGCGCTGCATGGAGGCGGCAAGCCGGCGCGAGAACTGGCCCCAGTCCTTCGCCGGGTTCGACCAGGCGAGTTCGGCAACGATCGAGGCTCTCGGCCAGATCATCCGGTCCGCATAGTCGGTCGTTCGAACATGCTCGGTCCAGAGGTTCCCCTGGAGCCCGAGGATGTGACTGTGTTCCTCTTTTGTGATGCCCGGAGGCAAGGGATCGAAACCGTAGAGCTCTTTCCAGGAGATGATCTCGCCGCGACCCGGAGGCTCGTCGCCGGACGCGCTCTGGATATGGTCGAGATAGAGGATCGGGGATGCCGCGAGGACGGCATCATGACCCGACTTCGCGGCTGCAGCTGCGCCCTCGATCCCGTGCCATGACATGACGACCGCATTTCGAGGGACGTGGCCACCAAGGATCTCGTCCCAGCCGACCAGTCGCCTTCCGTGCTTTTCAAGATAGGCGCCGACGCGGGCGGTGAACCAGCCCTGGAGCGCATCCTCGTCCTTGAGGCCAAGCTTCCTCATCTTCGCCTGGACTGCGGGATTGGACTTCCACTGGTCCTTTACGGCTTCATCACCCCCGACGTGGATGAACGGGCCTGGAAAGAGCTCCATCACCTCGTCGAGGACATTGTCGATGAAGGCAAAAGTCTCGTCCGAGGGATTGAGGAGATTGGGGAGGATCCCCCAGTCGTTGCTTGGGCGTCTCGGAGGATCGGGGATCGAGGCAAGCGAGGGATAAGCGGCGATGATTGCGCTCGCATGCCCCGGCATGTCGATTTCGGGAACGATCGTGACGTGGCGCTGGCGCGCGAATTCGACGAGCTCCCTTATGTCGTTCTTCGAATAGAAGCCCCCATAAAGGGCGGGCTTTCCGGTTGCGGGGTCAACGCCCGCAGCAACTCCATTCTCGCGCCACGCGCCGATGCTCGTCAGCCTCGGGTAGCGATCGATCTCTATCCGCCAGCCCTGATCGTCGGTGAGATGCCAGTGAAGGAGGTTGAGCTTTGCTGCGGCCATGCGGTCGACCAGCTGCTTGATGTAGGAAAGAGGCTGCATGTGACGGGCCGAATCCAGCATCATGCCGCGCCAGGAGAAGGAAGGGTGGTCCTCGATCAGAAGCGCTGGAATGCGCTGTTTCTGGTC
>DATMHD010000431.1:0-3576 GCA_035555075.1 Sphingomicrobium sp.
GGCCGAAGGTTGGGTGGCGAATGGAGACGAGCTGCGGGTCGCGGCCCCGACCTGGCGGGCGGCGAACGTGCTGCGCTCCGAGGGCTTGAACGCCACTTCCGTCGCTTCGCTCCTCGCCGAGTTCGACCGCGCAGCCGCCCGGGGCGAAACGATCCTTGGCCGCCGAGCGGTGCTGGTGGTCGACGAGGACGGGATGGTTGACTCGCGCAACCTCGCCCGCCTCATTGACCACGCCCAGGAGGCCGACGCCAAGCTGGTGCTGATCGGCGACCCGGCGCAACTGGGCGAGATCGAGGCGGGCGGCCTCTTTGCGTCGATCGCGGCCAGGACGGAGCCGGTTGTGCTCGATGAAGTGATCCGCCACCGCCACGAGCTTGAGCGCGAGGGCGCGAAGTTGATCCGCGAAGGCGAAGGCCGGGAGGCCCTTTCGATCTACCAGGGCGCAGAGCGCGTCACCGTCTCAGACGATCCGCAGGCGCGGCGCGAGGCGATGGTCGAGGACTGGTGGTGCAGCTACGAGCGCGGCGAGGACGCGCTGATGATCGCGAAGCGCAATGCCGAGGTTGCCGAGCTAAACGCACTCGCCCGCAAGCAGATGAAGGCGGCGGGCCGGCTCGGTGCGGAGGAGATTGAGGTCGGCGGCGCTTCCTTCGCTGCCGGCGATCAGGTCATCACCCGGATCAATGACCAGCGCCAGAACATCTACAACCGCGAGCGCTGGCGGGTGGAGCGGGCCGAGGAAGCTTCGGAGCGTTTGTGGTTGGTCGGAATCGACACCCGAGAGCGGGTGTGTGTCGATTCCGACTACTTGGGGCGTTTGAGGGAGAGGGATGGAGGCCCTGCGATTGAACATGCCTACGCCGCGACGACCTACCAGGCGCAAGGGGCGACGGTGGACACCGCCTTTGTCATGGCGGACCCGTCGATGGACCGCCAGGAGTTCTACGTCGCCACGTCTCGCACCAGGGAGCAGACCTACCTCTACGCCACGCCGGAGATCCAGGTCGACCGCGACGAGTTCGCGCCGCGCTCGCCGCTTCTGCGCCAAGGTCTCGATCACGTCGCCGAAGCCGCCGAGCGCGACGGGTCGCAGGTCTCAGCTCATGACGAGGCCCTGCGCCAAGAGTTCGGCCAGCTCCCCACCGACGAGCTCAGCCGGCGTCTTCGTGAGCTTGACGCCGAGGCAGGAGCCGAGGCGCACAACCAGACCGCACATCGACGGGTTGACGAGAGACTGCGGGAGGAGGGCGAGCGGCTTGAGTCGATCAGCGCTCAGCGTCAGGCGATGCCCGAGCCCCGGCGGCGGGAACGGCGCGAGGAACGAGCCGAGCGAGTTGCGCAGGAACGATGGATCTCTTTGCGTGAGGAGGGGGCCGCCAAGAAAATCGAGCAACTGCGCGCCGAAGGTGCCGAGCTTCCCGAGATTCGCCATGAGGCTCGCGCCAAGGCAGCGGTTGCCGGACTCGTTCTCGCCGAGCGCGAACGGGCCGCAGCGGCCGCCGCCCGTCTCTCGCCTCCCGACTACATCAAGCGCGAGCTTGGCGAGCGGCCGAGCGATCCGACCAAGGCCCGCGAGTGGGACAAGGCGGTGCGGGGGATCGAGGGCTACCGCACGAGAAACGGCGTGGTGGACAGAGACAGCGCGCTTGGGCCGAAGCCGAAGGACCGCGCCATCCAGGCAGAGCAGAGACGGGTCAGGGAGCGGCTGCAGCGCGCGCAGCGCGAGTTGAAGCTGAAGCAACGGACTCTTGAGCGGTCGAAGGGCCTGGGGATCGGGCGGTGACGCGGCAAGCTAAAGATCCGCCGAATGCCGGCTCATTCACCGAGCCGCTGCTTAACGCTGATGAAGCTGCGCAGTTGCTCCACGTTCCTCGGAGCACGCTCTACGAGCTGGTCCGCTCCCGGCATCTTCCGCATGTACGAGTGGGGCGGGGCCTTCGATTTACCCGAGTCGATCTTGCGCGATGGGTTCAGGAGAACACCCACCGCTAGCGGCGAGGCTAGAGCGGTGCATCTTTTTCCGCCGCCGACAGCGCTTAGGCTGCATAAAATCGTTGGATATTCACAGGGAGGTTTTCACACCCCATGGCAGCGCCGATCACGAGAGACCAAGTCAAGGAAGCCTTCGCTCCGATGGTACCCATCATCGAAGAGGCCGTTGAGGAAGCCCGGATCGCAAGCAGTCAGCAGCTCATTGCAGACACCAATCCCGAGGTGCCGCGTCTTGCGCATCGTCGCCGCCTCGGTGGGACGAAACGCTGGATGGTCTTAGCCGATGGCCTCGTACAGCGGGCGCATCGTCTTCCCGAGGGATACGGCCTTGATAGCACCGAGGAGGATCACAACCAGGGCAAATACGCTTTTCGTTTCCCCCTGGGCCTGTGCACGATCCGACGAGAGCCCCATAACGAGGACCAAGGGAAATACCTTCAGGAGCGGATCGAGGGCGTCCTTGAGCAGGCCCAGCTTGCGCCCGACATTGACGCTTTCGTGGGGGTCAAGGCTTACATCTCGGTGCCGCCGGAAGGAGCCGTGTGTCTTATTGCGACTCACCCAACTCTTCCTGAGCCAATTGTGATCTTGCTGGACGAGATCGAACGGAGCGACGATGGCGGCGATCCAGTTGCCGTCCTGCCCTCAGGACCGCTCCCGACTCCGCCGGTCGGTTCGACCCGGAAGGGGAGCAAGGGCACGGGCGGCGGAAACGCCGAAGAAGCGTAGGCACTAGCGTGGGTGGGGCTATGGCTGAACCGTCTTCAGGACAAGTTGGAAACTTTCGGATGATCCGCCTTGGGCGCGAACTTCGGGGTCTAACTCAGACTCAGGTTGCAGAACAAGGGGGGCCGCCACAGAATCGCTTGAGTCGCATAGAGACCGGGCAGGCCGCTCCTCAAGACCCCGATCTCGTGGCTCTCGGCAATGCGCTGGACCTTCCCGTGCAGTTTTTCCTCGAGCCAGGAGCGCCAGCTGCTGTTCCGCTCTTTCGCAAACGAGCGATTCGCTCGGCCAAGACCCTAGGAACGATCCAGGCGCGCCTGAACACCGCTGTTCTAGTCGCGCAAAGGCTGCTAGATGCCGGCGTCAGCGTCGGGAAGACCCACTTCTTTCCGGAGCCGGGTGAATTTTCTCCCGATGAGCCTCGTGCCGCCGCCGAAGCGCTGCGGCGGGATTGGCGCTTGCCGGTAGGTCGCGTGGACAATGTCACGGCCTTGATCGAGGCCGCGGCGGGGCTCGTCCTCCGAGTCGATTTCGGCCATCCGGATGCCTCGGCGGCATTCATCGGAATGCACGGGGATGAAGCCAGGCTCTGGTTCCTCGTGAACACTCGGGAGACTGCCGGAGACCGGATTCGCCTCAGTCTTGCCCACGAGTTGGGTCACGCGGTTCTGCATCGCCGGCTCCCGACGGTAGAGGAGGCCGAGACGGAGTTGCAGGCCTTCAGTTTCGCCGCAGCCCTTCTTATGCCACCTAAAGACTTTGATCGAATGGTGCCTTACGACGCTTTGACGCTCTCAGATGCCCGACGGCTCAAGCAAGCCTTCGGAGTTTCAATTCAAGCCGTAATTCGGGCTGCTT